>NZ_CEXPNT010000002.1:111772-134168 GCF_982709265.1 Candidatus Marivariicella framensis
ATAAATAAGACTATTATACTCATATAAAAAATAAGTTATTCATTACTTAATACTCTTATGTGATTTTGATCAAAATACTCCATTACTTTATTATGCTCATTTCTTTTAAAACTTTGTTTTAAAGGAAAGTTCTCATAAGTTCCAGAAACAAATTCATAAACTTTATCTTCTGTCACTTCATAAGTTTCAATAAAATAATCTATTCCATAAAATTTAATCAAGTTTGCAACAACATCAAACTCAATATCTAGTTTGCGTTTCTTTTTTAAACGTTTATAGTACCCTGAAACATGCTTATATACAGCCTCAATATCAACTGGCGCTCCTAAAGGAAGGAAAATAGTGCTCATTATTAAACTTTTACTAGAAACTATCTTTTCTTTTCTTTTCCCTTTAAACCCAGGAATACCCATATTGTAAAAATTGATTGCCTTAACTCCTGAATTCTCAAAATCTTTAAACAAATCTCCAGATAAATTGTGTGGTTTTACTATTACTTCAGACAATTGATTTATAAATTCCTCCAAAGGAATTACTATCTCTTTGCTCTCAAGCATTTCATTATTTATCACAATGATTTTTACGCTAAATTGAATAGCAGATATAATTATTGTGTCTTTTACTGTGCTAAAAATTTCAAAATACCCATCATCATTAGTGATAGTTGCACTACCTCTAGTTTTATTTATTATATGAATGGAGGATATTGATATTGAGTCGTTGGTTGAAACTCTACCTTTCAATAAAGATGAATTATTAATTTGAGCATTAACATTTAATATTCCTAAAATGAAAAATAAGAATAAGAATCGATTCATTTAAGATTTGTTTTTATAATCTTCTACTACACTATACAAATAGTCAATTAATAAGAATTGTTTAGATTTTTGAAGTAGCTGATTTGAAGTTAATTCTTTATCTAAAAATTTCAAAAAATCAGTTATTTGATCTTTTTTAATTCCCAGTTCATCGGTAAAAAACTTGTCTTCAAAAACAAAAGGAAGCACTTTACTTGGAATAAGCTTTTTTTTCTGCTCTTCAGAGCTGTTCAAAATTAATTTTGATATCAATTTAGCTACATTTATAAAGTCAATACCGTTGTATAATTGGCCTTGTCTCAATATTGTATTTTCAAGTCTTGTAGATTTATCCTGAACATAATCAAAGCCTTTAAATTGCTCTTCAATAAGGTCTAAAAACTTTTCTGTATTTTCAGGACTTATAACTATTTCGTCAAGAATATTAACTCTTTCAGTTATATTAACAACCAGTCTGTTTTTATTTAATATTTCATCAGTTATCACTATACTTTTAATTTTAAATTCTACAGATGAAAAAATAATTTCATCACCTTTACTAACATCAATTTGAAACTCTCCATCACTATCTGTTATAGTATTAAATTGGGATGAATTGTTAATTACATTAGCTGCAATAACATTATTATTTCTGTACAAAAGTTTACCATTTATGAGTCTTCTTTGCTGAGCAGATAAAAAAATTGATGTTAGGAATAATAAATTAAAAAAAATACGCTTCATAAATAAAATTAAAATAATATTCAAAACTTTTGAGCGGGAGACCGGGTTCGAACCGGCGACATTCAGCTTGGAAGGCTGACGCTCTACCAACTGAGCTACTCCCGCAATATAACAAAGATATAAATTTGGTTTTAGTAAAAGACTTTAAGATAAACAATGATTATAATAAGGTTATATATTAGTATGATTTAATTTATTTATGAAAAAATTATTATTATTATTAATTTGTTTCTCAATGTCTTATGGACAAAAAAATAATCTATTATCTAACACTCAATTAACTGGACAATCAGAAGTCTACATGATAAAAAAAGTAGATTACCAATTACTTCCTGAAGCTGCAAAGTCTTTCGAATTAATGAAAATTGCAGCACTAAAAGATAATATTAAAATAAAAATTATATCTAGTTTTCGGTCTTTCTATCAACAAGAAAAAATATGGAACCGAAAGTTTAAAAAAAATGATTCTATGGGTTTTTCGATAAATGAAAATATTTTAAAAATAATTGAATATTCAACAATACCTGGAACCTCAAGGCATCATTGGGGAACAGACATAGATGTTGTTGATGATAACATTAATCCTGAAGGAGATGTTTTGTTAACTGAAAAATTTTATAAAAACGGTCCTTATGTGAAGCTAAAAAAGTGGTTAGATGAAAATTCGGAAAAGTTTGGGTTTTATCTAGTTTACACAAAAAACGATAAACGAAAAGGTTTTGAACATGAACCATGGCATTATAGTTATGCTCCGATATCAAAAAATATTTTAAAAGAATTGTTAAAATTAGATCTCACCAAATTATTTATTGAAAATAAAGTTCTAGGATCAAAATATTTAACAGTTGAATTTATCAAGAATTATAAAGAAAACTTTTTATTAGGCATCAATTCAGAGCTAAAGCATTAGCAATCTCAACGAATGAAAATCGGAGTATTTTTATCATTGGTATCAACCTCACTGTAAGCATACCCATCCTCAGAAAACTTTAAAATATCATTAATTGAATTAGCGTCTTTTTCTATTAAAAATCTAGACATAGCACCTCTAGCCTTTTTAGCATAAAAAGAAATTATTTTTAATTTTCCGTTTTTAAAATCTTTAAAAACTGGGGATATAACACTGTTTTTAATTGACTTAAAATTAATAGCTAAAGAGTATTCTTTACTTGCCAAATCAACTATAACCTCATCGTGATTTATCTCCTTAATAATATGATTTGTGATTTTTTTCTTCCAGAATTCATAAAGGTTATTATTCTTTCCAATTCTTAGTGATGTTCCCATTTCCAGTCTATATGGTTGAATAAGATCAAATGGACGTAATATTCCATATAAGCCAGATATTATTCTTAAGTTTTTTTGAAGAGTGTCTAATTTTTTATTTGAAAATGAGTATGGATCTAATCCAGAATAAACATCACCATTAAATGTAAAAATAGCTGGCCGAGAATCACCCGTTATAAAATTTTGATTCCGCTCCCAATTTAGTTGACTTAATTTTTCTGATAAATTCATTAAATCAATTAAATTATTAACTGTTTTATTTTTTAATATTCTGTTTAAACTATTAGCCTCATTTAAAAAATAAGGTTGAGATTCTTGAACAGCTGGTGGTTTAGAAATCAAATCCAAAGACTTTGCTGGAGAAATAAAAATTTTCATGATAAAACAAATTAAGATTTAAATCAAAAATAATAGATTTATGATTAAATTAAACCAAAGGATTTAAAAATTAAATCGATTATTAATTTTGACTGTTTTTAGAATAATTATCCCATTTAGTAATAACGCTTTTAAAGTCTTCAGGTAGCTCAGAGTCAAAAGAGACATAATCATTACTCTTTGGGTGAATAAAACCTAAGGTTTTTGCGTGAAGAGCTTGCCTTGGCATAATCTTAAAACAATTATCAACAAATTGTTTGTATTTAGTAAAGTTAGTTCCTTTTAAGATTTGATTTCCACCATATCTTTCATCATTAAATATTGTATGTCCAATATATTTCATGTGAACTCTAATCTGATGAGTTCTTCCTGTTTCTAATCTGCAGCTAACCAGGGTTACATAACCATATCGTTTTAATACTTTATAGTGAGTAATTGCTGTTTTACCATTATCATTTTCAGGAAAAACTTTCATTTGTAAACGATTTTTTGGGTTACGCCCTATATTTCCCTCTATCTCACCTGTATCCTTTTCAACGTTACCCCAAACTAAGGCAAAATACTCCCTAGTTGTACTTTTATCATAAAACTGTTTAGCTAAAAATGTCATTGAAGACTCTGATTTAGCAATAACTAAAAGACCTGAGGTGTCTTTGTCAATCCTATGAACTAATCCCGGCCTATGATTATTATTTACAGGTAGTTTTTCAAATTTATATAAAAGCGCATTTATCATCGTGCCTGAATAATTACCATGTCCAGGGTGAACAACCATCCCGGGAGGTTTATTAATTATAATAAGAAAATCATCTTCATATTCTATATCTATTGGAATATTTTCAGGGATCAGAAGATTTTCATGCGGGGGGTGTGTAAATAAAACTCGAATATTGTCACCCCCTTTTACTTTATAATTAGACTTTACAATAGATCCATTTACGAAGATACTTCCGGACTTGGCTGCCTGTTGAATTTTACTTCTAGTTGAATTTTCAATCCTATTCATCAAAAATTTATCTACACGAAGAGGGTCTTGTCCTTTGTCTGCTTTAAAGTTAAAGTGCTCATGTAAATTTTCGTCAATAGCTATTGGTTCATTTTTCATTAGCGAATACCATTGCCTAAAATTAAATCTATTTTTGTTGTCTTGGGTAAAACAGATCCTGGGGCTATTACTTTTCCTTGATACCTGATTTCTAAAACCATGTCTTTTCCTATGTTGTTTCTGTACATTATTTTCCCAATATCAAACCCTACCGCCCTTAGCATAGATTCAGCATTTCGACGTGTAATTTGAATAATATTTGGAATACTAATTTTCCTATATCCGGAAGGGTTTAATGTTAAATAAATTTTACGATCTTTTTTAACTTCACTTAACGGTACTGGAAATACTTCTATTACAGCATAAGGTGGAAGTTTAGGATTAAATTTAGCAGAATCAATTACTTCATATCGTAAATAATTTTCATTAAGAATCTTAATTGCATCATTTAATTCAATTCCAGAAATATCAGGGACTAGCTCATGCTTTTCATGATAGGTGATTAGTTCTAGAGCTTTTAAGGTCAAAATAATGAAAAAAGTTAAAAAAACAATTGACTTAATTATCAGTTTCACAAAAGTACCTGAAATTAAAAATTTTAGAAAACTCATATAGAAATTTGTAGCAAATATAACACTTTTGCAATGCTATTAAATCTGCTACCTTTGTAGTAATGTTAAATAAAAGTAAAAGTATTATTGGTGTTGCTTGCGGAGGCTATGGTTCAGAGAGAAATATCTCCCTGAAAAGTGGAACACTAGTTTTAGAAACTTTAAAAAAATCAGGTTGGAATGCTTTTCTTCTAGTTCTTGATTTTCAAAATTGGTTTATTAAAATATCTGAAACTGAAAAAATATCTTTTTCGAAAAATAATTTCTCATTTTTTTTTGAAGATGTTCAACATGATTTTGATGTGATTTTCAATGCACTTCATGGTCCACCTGGAGAAGATGGTCAATTAGCAGCCAAACTTGATTTTCAAAAAATCCCACACACAAGCTGTGACTATTCTCCTGCAGCTTTAACATATAACAAAAGAGATTGCCTCTCTGTTGTTAAGAAATATAATATTCCAACTGCAAAGTCAATTCACCTTAATGAAGGTGAATTATTTAAAGAAAAAGAAATTGTTAAAAAGCTTGGTCTTCCTTGTTTTGTTAAAGCAAACAGAGCAGGAAGTAGTTTTGGAGTATATAGAATAACCGACATAAGAGATCTTAATTTAGGTATTAAAAACGCCTTTAAAGAAGATAGTCAAATTATAATTGAATCTGAATTGAAAGGTAGAGAAGTGTCTGTTGGAGTTTACAGAAATAAAAACGATGTTATTTGTCTTCCGATTACTGAAATCATTTCTGAAAATGATTTTTTTGATTATGAAGCGAAATATCAAGGTAAGGCTGAAGAAATTACACCTGCTAAAATTTCATATGAAATGCTCAAAAAGGTAAGTGAAATGGCTAAATTTCTATATAATAAATTGGAATTAAAAGGTATCTGTCGAAGTGAGTTTATCTTTATAAAAAACATCCCTCACTTACTAGAAATAAATACTGTGCCAGGATTAACAAGTGAAAGTATCATTCCCAAACAATGTAAAGCTGCTGGAATTGAACTTCATGAGTTATTTGAAGACCTATTAAATGAAGCAATGATTAAAAATTCATAATTTTAATAAAAATACCTTAAAATGAAACGTGCTCTTTTTCCCGGATCTTTTGACCCAATAACAAATGGTCATGAAGACATCATTCTTCGTGCTCTCCCACTTTTTGATGAAATAATAATTGGTGTAGGAATAAATAGTGAGAAAAAATATATGTTTTCAATTGAAAAAAGAATGGCTTTTATCGATAGTGTTTTTAGTAAATACAAAAAGATTAAAGTCCACTTTTATGAGGGTTTAACAATAAAATATTGTAAATCAATTGATGCTGATTTTATTTTAAGAGGATTAAGAAATCCTGCTGATTTTGAGTTTGAAAAAGCAATAGCACATACAAATAGAAAATTATCAGGTATAGAAACTGTTTTTCTTCTAACTTCATCTAAAACCTCATTTATAAGTAGCAGTATTGTTAGAGATATTATTAAAAATAAGGGGGATTACAAATCTTTAGTTCCATCAGCTGTGAACTTCTCATCAAAATAAAAATTAAAAAGCAGCATTATATTTGAATACATGTTTTTCATTGCATTTTTAATTTCATCTTTATTTTTCCAAACAGCTTTTTCAATATTTTCTTGAATTTGGGGCTTTAAATTTCCTTTATAAAAAGTATCCATTAAAAACCAATAAGTTTTTTTCAACATGTATTGTCCATTTTTTTTATATATATGATATGTTGTAGGTAAAATTGATCTTGAAACTAAATCAAGAGCTCCTGTTTCTTCTATCACTTCTCTTATTGCGCCATCAACTATCATTTCTTTTTTAGTCAGATGACCTTTAGGTAAATCCCATTTTCCATTTCTGTAAATTAATAAAAATTGATCCTTATTGTTTTTAACCATTCCACCCGCAGCTTCTATAATAGGAAAATGGTTTTGCAGATGTTTCATTAGTTTTTCTGAATCTGAATTGTAATAATAAACACATTTGGTTTTTTTTGACTTTAATGCTTTAATTATAATTGAAGAGTCCGAAAATTTAGAATGAATTAGTGGAGTTATATCTGTATTTTTAACAATGGAGGTTGTTAAAATAAGGGGCTTATGATTTAAAAAAACTTTATACATTTGCATATGATTTTTGATCAACAAACCGCAGTAGAAACTGCAAATTATCTTTTACAAATTAATGCAATTAAATTGAATCCTGAAAATCCCTTTTTGTGGGCTAGTGGATGGAAGTCTCCAATTTACTGTGATAATCGAATAACATTATCTTATCCTGAAATTAGAAATTATTTATGTAATCAGCTAGCGATTCAAGCTAAATCTATTTATAAAAATGAAAAATTTATAATAGCTGGAGTTGCTACTGGTGCAATAGGAATAGGGGTTTTAGTTGCTCAAAAGCTGAATTTACCATTCATATACGTTAGGCCAGAACAGAAAAAACATGGCAGAAAAAATCAAATAGAAGGCTATTTACCTGACAACTCAAAAGTAGTTGTGATTGAAGATTTGATTTCTACTGGAAAAAGCAGTCTAATTGCTGTTGAGGCACTTAAGAATAAAGGAGCAAGTGTTATAGGCATGTTAGGTCTTTTCACTTATGGCTTTAAAATTGCTGATGAAAATTTTAAAAAATTAAAATTAAAATTAAATACTTTAAGTGATTATGACACCTTAATTAATGAAGCACTAAATCAAAATATGATTAACTCCGATTCATTATCTAAATTAAGTGAATGGAGAAAATCTCCAGATATTTGGAGTTCTCAGTAAATCATTTTAATTTCCTTAGGCTGGAAACTTTTAACTTCTCTGTTTTTAAATTCTAATTCTAGTAATCCATTTATATGAACTTTATTAATTCTAGCATTTACAAGTTCGCCGTTAATTTCAAAAAGAATCTTTTGTTTTAAAAAAAATAGTTTTTCATTAAACATTTTACTTAAACTTTCAGCTAAAGAATTAGTACACATAGCTGTATAAATAATTAGATTTTTTGATAATTTATCAATAAAAAAATCTGAGGAAAGCTTTTTTTGCGTTTCAATATAAACGCTTGTAGCGTTTGGTAATTTTAAAAATGTCTTTTCATATAAATTGATTCCAATACCAATTATTGATTTTATTTCATTACTTTTTATTTGATTTTCTGCCAATATTCCACAAATTTTTTTATTTCCTGACAAAATGTCGTTAGGCCATTTTATCGATAGATCTGGCACATTGAATTGGGCAAGTGTTTTAAGTACAGCTAGTGCAGAAGCGCAATTAATAGAGTAAATCCATTTTGGATTTAAATCTTCGAATTTTTTATATAAGCTAAAAGCCAGATGACTATTAGCCTCTCCTTCCCACACAGAGCCAAGTTGTCCAAATCCATCTGTTTGATTTAAGGTCCAAATACCATCACCGGACTTTAAATTATTTAATTTAAGTAGATCTTTTAATTCTTTGTTTGTTGAGCTACTGGCACTAAGTTTGCGTAAGTTTAGTTGATACATAAAATCTAACGTTTAAGAAATAATAAATTTGTACAAAATTAAATATTTTAATGATTAAAGATATCCCAAATACAGAAACTCTAATATCAAAAATTATTGGAGGGATAGATGACGTAAAAGGTGTTAAAGTTAATATACTGGATCTTCGAGAGATTCAAAATACAGTGTGTAGTTATTTTATAATTTGTAATGGCACATCGAACACCCACGTTAATGCAATAGTCAACTCTGTTCAAAAAAACGTAAGTAAAAACCTTAAAGAAAAACCTTATCATACAGAAGGTCAAGAAAACTCAGAATGGGTTTTAATTGATTATATTGATGTAGTTGTTCACGTCTTTCAAAAACAAATAAGAGATCGTTATAATTTAGAAAATCTTTGGGGTGATGCCCGGTCTATTCAAATTGCATCAAATTATTAATAATTATGGAAAACAATAAAGATAAAAAAACTAAAAAACCTAAAGTTAATATATATTGGGTATATGGAATCGTGATAACTATTTTATTAGGAATGAGTTTCTTTAGTGGTGATTCAAATTTTAATAATATTGGAAAAACAAATATTAGTGAGTTTGAAAAATACCTTAATGCTGGAGATGTAAAAGAGATAATAGTTATCAATAAAAATTTAGCTCAAATTTCTTTAAAAGAAGATGTTTTATCCAAGGCTGAACATCAAAGAGTTAAATCTGAAAACTTCTTAGGGCAAGAAAACATAAAAGGACCTCATTATCAATTCGAAGTTGGCAACCTTGAGCTTTTTCAAAGAAAACTTGAAAAAGCTGAAGAAAAAGGAATAGATTTTAAATATGAATTTAATACTGTCGAGAATAAATGGTTAGATATAATTATTGGCTTTCTTCCAATTATAATTATCGTTGGTGTTTGGATTTTTCTAATGAGAAGAATGTCAGGAGGGGGAGCTGGAGGAGCAGGAAGTCAAATTTTTAATATCGGAAAATCTAAAGCTAAACTTTTTGATCAAAATTCAGATATAAAGACAACTTTTAAAGATGTTGCAGGACTTGAAGGAGCAAAAGAAGAAGTTCAAGAAATTGTAGACTTTTTAAAAAATCCGGGAAAATATACTGCTTTAGGGGGTAAAATTCCAAAAGGAGCCTTGTTAGTAGGAATGCCTGGAACTGGAAAAACTCTTTTAGCTAAAGCGGTTGCGGGTGAAGCAAAAGTTCCATTTTTTTCTCTTTCTGGATCAGATTTTGTAGAAATGTTTGTTGGAGTTGGAGCATCTAGAGTTAGAGATCTATTTAAACAAGCAAAAGATAAGTCTCCTGCAATCATTTTTATTGACGAAATAGATGCTATTGGAAGAGCAAGAGGGAAAAGTAATTTCACAGGTTCAAATGATGAAAGAGAAAATACTCTTAATCAATTATTAACCGAAATGGATGGATTTGGAACCAATTCAAATGTTATTGTTTTAGCCGCTACAAACAGGGCAGATGTATTAGATAAAGCTTTAATGAGGGCAGGAAGATTTGATCGTCAAATTTATGTAGATCTTCCTGATCTTAATGAAAGAAGAGAAATATTTAAAGTTCACTTAAAACCACTAAAAACGATTAAAGCCTTAGACGTTGATTTTTTAGCTAAACAAACTCCAGGTTTTTCTGGAGCAGACATTGCAAATGTTTGTAATGAAGCCGCTCTAATTGCTGCAAGAAAAAATAAAAAAGCTGTAGGAAAACAAGATTTTTTAGATGCTGTTGATAGAATTGTTGGTGGCCTAGAAAAAAAGAATAAAATAATAACAAAAGATGAGAAAAAAACTATTGCTTATCACGAAGCTGGTCATGCTGCAGTAAGTTGGTTTCTTGAATTTGCTGCACCTTTAGTCAAAGTGACTATAGTCCCTAGAGGACAATCCTTAGGAGCCGCATGGTATTTGCCTGAGGAAAGGATGATAGTTAGGACAGAACAAATGCTTGATGAAATGTGTGCAACTTTAGGAGGAAGAGCTGCTGAAAAGGTAATGTTTAACAAAATTTCAACCGGCGCTTTAAGTGATTTAGAAAAAGTTACACGTCAAGCTAGGGCTATGGTTTCTATTTATGGTTTAAGTGAGAATCTTGGAAATATTACTTATTACGATTCGTCAGGGCAAGGGGATTATAACTTCACAAAACCTTACTCTGAAGACACTGCAAGAAAAATTGATAGTGAAATATCAAAACTAATCGAAAAGCAATATCAAAGAGCTTGTGAGCTCCTTAGTTCAAATAAAGAAAAATTGACAGCACTTGCTGAGCGTCTTTTAGAAAAAGAAGTTATCTTTAAAAATGATTTAGTTAAAATTTTAGGAGATCGTCCTTATGATGAAAAGTCTAAAGAAAGTTTACTTAAATCCAATGAATAAAAATTAAATAACTAGAAATTGTGAGTTTTTGGAAAAGTTTTTTTGGCCAAAAAAAAGTTACTCAAGGGATTAAAAAATCTGAGAGTCCTTTTATGCCAGAAAAAAAAGATCCAGTTGAAATAGCATTTGCTCATAATTTTACAGAAAAAGGAGGTCGTTTTTTATTTTCTGATTCTGATTCTGATTTTGAAAAATTTTTCAAGAATATACTCCATGAGAATAATTGGATAAAATCAGATGTATTTGCATTAGATTCAGAAATTGCAAAAAATTTTGATTTGGAAATCAATAAAGAAACCACAATCGTTAAAGAAAAAAAAGTAGCATTTATAAATTGTGAGTTTCTTATTGCAAATACAGGTGGGATTTTAATTTCAAGTAATCAAATCAAAAACTTAAATTTAACCCAGTTACCAGAAAACATTATAGTAAAAGCAAGAATAGCTCAATTTGCCAGAGATGTCAGTGAAGGAATGAGTAAATTAAAAGCGTTTTATTCTAAAAATTTACCATCAAATATAACTACACTAAATGCTAAAAATACAGATAAAGAATCTGATTTTTTATCTCAAGGAAATAGTGCAAAAAAAATTTATTTACTACTTCAAGAGTGAAAAATGAATAACATAATTATTCGATCATTTACTGGAATTGCATATGCTTCAATAATAATGGTCTCTTTGTTTTATGATGTAAGATTGTTTTCATTTATTATATTCTGCTTTTCTTGTTTAGCAATTTTTGAATTTCAAAAATTATTACAGTTAAATTATATCACCCCATATATTTTACTAGGCTTTATGTGCTTTTATTTTTTAAGAGAAAAATTTAACAAAAATACAATTTCAATTATACTCTATGTTACTCTAGCCTCTCATTTTTTAATGCTAAAATGGTTGTTTCAAGATGCATATAAGAAAAAATTGATAATTATCTTTTTGACATATGGATATGTAGTTTTTAGTTGTTTTTTTATAATAGTAATACCTTTTTCAAAAGGAACTTTTAATCCTGAAATATTATTATTTGTTTTTGTTTTAAATTGGACAAATAACTCTTTCGCATACTTGTTTGGGAAAAAATTTGGAAAAACCAAATTACTATTAAGAATTTCACCAAATAAATCATGGGAAGGATTTTGGAGTGGATTTGTTTTTACTTGTTTTGCAGCTCTAATATTCTATACTTTAAAAATAGATCTAAAACCTATTCAAATTATTATTTGTTCTATTTTAATTCCAGTTTTAGCTACACTAGGAGACCTAGTTCAGTCTAAAATAAAGCGTGATGCTGGGGTTAAAGACTCAGGTAATATTTTACCAGGTCATGGAGGTTTTTATGACAGAATGGATAGTATTATTTTTATTGCTCCATGGAGTTTTTATATTTTAAATCAATTTTAAATGTTTCACAAAGAAGGGTTTTTTATTATTACCACTAGCTTCATAATAACTGTTTTTGTTTCTGTTTTTTCAGAATACATTATTACAAATTCATTATTGAAAAATTTTATTCAATTTTCAGCAATCTTTGTGTTAATAATAATTTTACAATTTTTTAGAAATCCAAAAAGATTTATTAATCCAGATAGTAAAAAAGTTCTTTCCCCTGCTGACGGAAAAGTAGTTGTAATTGAGTCTGTTTTTGAAAAGGAATATTTTAAGGACAATCGAAGACAAATTTCTATTTTTATGTCTCCATTAAATGTACATGTGACGAGATATCCTATAAGTGGAATGGTTACCTATAGTAAATACCATCCTGGGAGATATTTAGTCGCTTGGCATCCTAAATCATCAGAAGAAAATGAAAGAACTACAATTGTGATTAAATCTTCTGAGTATGGAGAGATTCTTTATAGACAAGTTGCGGGTGCATTAGCTAGACGTATAGTGAATTACGCTAAAGAAGGCGATAAAGTGACTCAAGGTGATGATGCTGGTTTTATAAAGTTTGGTTCAAGAGTAGATTTATTGCTACCAATTGACGTCCCTATAAATGTCATTTTAGATCAAGTTGCAAAAGGTGCTAAAACTATAATATCTTCTATTTAAATTTAGTAAGAAGAGTTTGATAATTAAGCGGAAATTCTGTTTTAATTTAAACTTTCTAGTCTACTTTGAAGGTTTTCAATCTTTTCTCTGGAGTCATTAGCTTTTTTCATCTCTAACTCTATTACATCATTTGGAGCATTTTCAACAAAACGAGAATTCGATAATTTATTCATTATTGAACCAAGAAATTTTTCTAAATGTTTTAGTTCGTCATTAATTTTAATTGATTCTTTTTTTGAATCTATTTTTATTTCTAAAGGAATAAAAAATTCATTTACTCCTACTCTAAATACACCTCCTTTTTCTTTTATTTTTTTATTAGAAAATTCGATTTTATCAAGTTGTGCAAGCCTCAAAATAACTTCTGTAAATTTAATGGAGTTAGTTTTATAGTAAAAAAGACTTAGTGGAAATTTTTGTTTTAAACTATTTTCTTTTCGAAAATGCCTTACAGATCCAACAATTTGCTTTAAAGTATCATAATTTTTCAAAACTGAGTTACTATATTTTTTTTGAACCGGCCATGAACTAATAACTAAAGATTCTTTTTTGCTTCTTGATTTAATTATATGCCATATTTCTTCTGAAATAAAAGGCATAAAAGGATGAATTAATTTTAATATTTTTTGAAATTGAATCTTAATTTGATTAATTGATGTTTCATCAATTGAAGATCCATAATCAGGTTTGGTAATCTCTAGTAGCCAGGAACAAAAATCATCCCATATCAGTTTATAAACAGTCATTAATGCATCTGACATTCTATACTTTTCAAAATGATCGTCAACAGTTTCTAGAGCTTTATTAAATGCATGTTCAAAACATAATATTGCGTCTTTAGAAGAAATGGGTTGATCAATTTTTGAATCTACGTTCCAGCTATCAATTAGACGATATGCATTCCAAATTTTATTAGTAAAATTTTTACCCTGTTTACACAAACTTTCATCAAATAACAAATCATTTCCAGCTGCAGAGCTAAGCATGAGTCCTACTCTTACAGCATCTGCCCCATATTCATTAATCAAACCTAATGCCTCTGGAGAATTACCCAATTGCTTAGACATTTTTCGTCCTTTTTGATCACGAACTATTCCTGTTAAATACACTTTTGAGAAAGGAAATTTATCTCTAAATGCATAACCTGCCATTATCATTCTAGCTACCCAAAAAAATAATATATCTGGACCGGTTACCAAGTCTTGAGTTGGATAATAATAATTCACCTCTTCATTGTTAGGCTTATTTATTCCATCAAAAACTGAAATTGGCCATAACCACGAAGAAAACCATGTGTCTAAAACATCAGCATCTTGCCTTAAGTCTGAAATTAAAATATTTGGGTTTCCAAATTTAATTATTGCTAATTCTAAAGCTTTTTCTTTTGACTCGGCAACTACATAATGATCATTATTCTTTCCATAATAATATACTGGAATTCTGTGACCCCACCATAATTGCCTAGATATATTCCAATCTGTAATATTTTCCATCCAATTACGGTAAGTGTTTTTAAATTTTTTCGGAATTAATTGAACTTCATTTGCTTCTAAAACAGCCCCTATAGCAGGTTTTGCTAAATTTTTCATCTTCAAAAACCATTGTTCAGAAACTCGAGGTTCTATTATTGCGTTGGTTCTTTCTGATGTGCCTACTTTACTTGTATGATTTTCTTTTTTCACAAGACATCCAAGACCTTCCATGTCTTTAACTATAGATTTTCTAACTGCAAATCTATCTTGCCCTTCATATTGCAAACCAAATGAATTTAGTGAACCATCAGGGTTTAAAATATCTATAAAATCTAATTTATGTTTTTCTCCTAAGCTTTTATCATTTGGGTCATGAGCTGGAGTAACTTTTAAACAACCCGTTCCAAATTCAACATCAACATATTCATCGAGTATTATAGGTATAGATCTTCCACATATTGGTACTATTGCATTTTTTCCATGAAGATGTTTGTATCGATCGTCTTTTGGGTTAACACATATTGCTGTATCACCTAGTATAGTTTCTGGTCTAGTTGTGGCGATTACAAGTGATTCATCATAACCATCAACCTTGTAAGAAATATAAAATAAACTACCTGTTTTTTCTTTATGTATAACTTCCTCGTCTGACAAAGTAGTTTGAGCTTGTGGATCCCAATTCACCATTCTATATCCTTTGTATATCAATCCTTTATTATACAAATCAATAAAAACAGTAATTACTGATTTTGACATTTCAGGGTCTAATGTGAATTTGGTTCTATCCCAATCACAAGAACATCCAATTTTTTTTAACTGTTCAAGGATAACTCCACCGTACTCATCGGTCCACTCCCAAGCATGCTTTAAAAATTCGTCACGTGAAAGATCTTTTTTTAAAATTCCTTTTTTTTTGAGTTTTTCAACAACTTTTGCTTCAGTAGCTATTGACGCATGATCTGTACCTGGAACCCAACAAGCGTTAAAGCCTCGCATTCTAGCTCTTCGGATAAGTATATCTTGTAAAGAATTATTCATCATATGTCCCATATGTAAAACTCCAGTAACGTTAGGAGGGGGAATTACAATTGTATATGGCTTACGATTATCAGGAGTAGATTTAAAGAAATCATTTTCTAACCAATATTTGTACCATTTATCTTCAACTGCCGATGGAACAAACTTTGTGGGAATTGACATGTTTTTATCTAATTTATGCAATACAAAAGTAACAAGGCTGTTTGTATTTAAAAAACTTAATGATAAATGAATAAATCTAAAAAACAAAATAAAGCCTCTAAAGATTAATAAGTCTTTTCTATCTTAGATAAATGATTCAATTAGAAGAAAATAAATCAATTGAAAATTTGACTACTATAGGAGTTAAAGGCACTACCTATCGATACTGCAAAATAGAGAAAACATCAAATTTGATTAGTATTCTTAAATCTAATTCTCTACCTATAAAAGTTTTGGGAGGTGGAAGTAATATTTTGTGGACTAAAAAATTTAATGGATTAACTATACATATAAACACAAAGGGTATTTCAGTTGAAAAAGAAACCAACTCGCATGTAATAGTTAATATTAATGCAGGCGAAAACTGGCATGAATTTGTGATTTGGTCAATAAGAAATAATTATGGAGGAGTTGAAAACCTAGCGCTAATTCCAGGAAATATTGGTGCTGCACCTATTCAAAATATAGGAGCTTATGGGGTAGAATTAAAAGAAGTGTTTGTGGAATGTTTAGCTATTAATATTAAAACTTTAAAATCTAAAGTATTTTCAGTTGAAGAATGTGAATTTGGATACAGAGATTCCATTTTTAAAAATCAAGAAAAAAACAATTATATAATAACCTCAGTTAAGGTTAAACTATCAAAAAAAGGTCACCATAAGTTTGCTACAAAATATGGGGATATTGAAAAAATAGTTAAAAAAAATTCTCTTAGTCCATCAAAAATTGCAAAAGCTGTAATAGAAATTAGGACCTCAAAACTTCCTGACCCAAAGCAAATTGGAAATTGCGGTAGCTTTTTTAAAAATCCAATAATTGATGAGGTTCTGTTTGAGGTTTTACTAAAAAAATATCCTGAAATACCCAATTATCCATCTAAAAACAAATATAAAATTCCAGCTGCTTGGTTAATTGAAAAATTAAACTACAAAGGTTATCGAGATGGAGATGCGGGAGTTCATAAGGATCAAGCTTTAATACTAGTTAATTATGGTAATTCTTCAGGACTCGAAATTTTCAATTTATCTAAAAAAATAAGGAAAGAAGTACTCGATGTTTTTGAAATTAATCTCACTCCAGAGGTTAATATCTGGTAGCTACCACCCCTACTGCTTATCCTTAGAATCCATCCATATGGTAACGGGTCCATCATTAACTAGCTCAACTTTCATGTTTGCTCTAAAAATACCAGTCTGAATTAGCTTTCCTAATGAAAACTCTAACTCTGTAATAAGTTTTTTATACATTAAATTAGCATGGTTTTGACCTGAAGCTTTTATATACGAAGGTCTATTTCCTTTTTTCAAAGAAGCCATTAAAGTAAACTGACTCACGACTAAAACTTCCCCCTCTATATCTTTGACTGATAAGTTCATTGCATTATTTGAATCATTAAATATTCTCAAATTAATAACCTTATTTACTAACCAATTAATATCATCATGATTATCAAAATCTTCAACTCCTTGAAAAACCAACAATCCTTTGTCAATTTTTCCAACTATTTCATTTGACACTAAAACTTGCGCTTTTTCAACTCTTTGAATTAAAAGTCTCATAAGTTCCTATAAGTTCTATCATCCTCTAAAAGTTGAATATAGCTTTTGTAACGAGAAGATGAAATCAACATATTATCAATAGCACTTTTAACTTCACAACCTGGCTCCTTGACATGGAGACAATCCTTGAATTTACATTTTTGAGAAAATTTATTAAATTCGGGAAAATATTTACTTATTTCATTTTTTTCCATATCTACCAATCCAAAACCTTTTATACCTGGAGTGTCTATCAACTTAGCTCCATTTCCTAAATCAAACATTTCGGCAAATGTTGTTGTATGCTGACCTTGCTGATGTTGTTGAGAAATTGAAGAAGTACGAAGATTAAGGTTAGGAGATAAAGCATTTATTAGTGTTGATTTTCCAACTCCAGAGTGTCCTGAAAACATACAAACTTTATTTGAAATTACGTTCTGTAATTTGTTCACGTTTTGTCTCTTTAATGCTGAGATTTTTATACAATTATAGCCAATATTTTCATATATTTTTACCAATTCGTTAGTTTTAGATTTTATATTGGAATCATAAGTGTCAATTTTATTAAATATTAAAGTTGAATTAACTTTATATGCCTCGGCTGTAACTAAGAATCTATCAATAAAAGCACATGAAGTTGGAGGATTATTGACTGTTATTAATAAAAATGCATGATCAATGTTTGCAGCAATAATGTGAGTTTGTTTAGATAGATTTACAGATTTTCTTACTATATAATTTTCTCGTGGTTTAATTTCAACAATTAATCCGTTATTCTCCCCAAATGATGGATCTTCCATGACGACAACTTTGTCTCCAACGACTACAGGATTAGTAGATTTAATGCCATCTAACCTCAGCTTGCCTTTAATGCGGCAATTAATAATTTTAGCAGCAGTAACAACTTTATACCAACTACCCGTAGAACGATATACTGTACCTAAAATCACTTTTTTTCACAAAGTAACAATATTTTTTTTCGTTCGCATAGTCACAAATAAGCTTATTGAATTGTTATCTTTGAATATATAACATTCAAAATGTCAAAAGCTTTATTAATGATTCTTGATGGTTGGGGTAAAACAAAAAACCCTTCTGTGTCAGCAATTACAAATGCTAAAACACCTTTCATCGACAGCCTATATGAAAATTACTCTAACGCTGAGTTACTTACTCATGGAAAACACGTTGGCCTTCCTGAGGATCAAATGGGAAATAGTGAGGTCGGTCATATGAATTTAGGGGCTGGAAGAATTATTTACCAAGATCTGGCTAAAATTAATAAGATTATTGAAAACAATAAATTAAAAGAAGAAAAAACAATAATAGAGGCTTATAACTATGCTAAGAAAAATAATAAAAAAGTTCATTTTTTAGGTTTACTTTCTAATGGAGGTGTACATTCTCATATCAACCATTTAATTGAATTATTAAAAATTGCTAAGAGTGAGAATTTAAATAAACTTTATATTCATGCTTTTACTGACGGTAGAGATGTTGATCCAAAATCGGCAATTGATTTTATTAAAGAACTAGAACCAGTACTCAAGAAAACTGGTGCTAAAATTGCTACACTTATTGGTAGGTATTTCGCTATGGATAGAGATCAAAGATGGGAAAGAGTTAAAAAAGCACATAATCTTTTACTAAAAAATGAAGGAAAGAATACTGATGATTTAATAGGGGAATTAGAATCAAATTACTTGAAAGGGGTTACCGATGAGTTCATTCCTCCCTTAGTTAACACAATAAGCAATCAACCCGTAGCTAAAATTGAGGAAAATGACATAGTGATTTTTTTCAACTTCCGAACTGACAGAGGAAGACAATTAACTCAGTCATTAACTCAAAAATCATATCCGAAATTTAAAATAAATCCGATCAAACTCTATTTCTTAACTCTTACAAAGTATGATTCATTATTTAAAAATATTAAAGTAATTTTTGATAAAGAAAATTTAAAAGATACCTTAGGAGAGGTTATATCTATGGCTGGAAAAACTCAAGTTCGAATAGCAGAGACTGAAAAATATCCTCATGTTACCTTTTTCTTCAATGGAGGAAGAGAAAAAGCTTTCAAAAATGAGGATAGAATTTTATGTCCATCACCAAAAGTAGCAACCTATGACTTAAAACCTGAAATGTCCGCTTTTGAAATAAAAAATTCAATTATAAAAAAAATGAATGATGATCAACCTGACTTTATATGTTTAAATTTTGCAAACCCAGATATGGTTGGCCATACTGGAAATCTTAATGCAGCAATAAAGGCTTGTGAATTTGTTGATTCA
Source organism: Candidatus Marivariicella framensis (assembly GCF_982709265.1). Lineage (NCBI taxonomy): Bacteria > Pseudomonadati > Bacteroidota > Flavobacteriia > Flavobacteriales > Flavobacteriaceae > Candidatus Marivariicella > Candidatus Marivariicella framensis. The sequence continues at coordinate 131,116 of NZ_CEXPNT010000002.1, forward strand.
TGTACTAGTGAAGTAATTACGGCTGCTATAAAAATGAACTATACTAGTTTAATAATTGCAGATCATGGAAATTGTGAAAACATGATTAACAATGACGGAACTCCAAATACAGCACACACAACCAATCCAGTTCCAGTTATTCTAGTGGATAGTAAAAAGAGAAAAATTAATAATGGGGTTTTGGGGAATATTGCACCCACAATCTTGGATATCCTAGATATTAAAAAGCCTGAAGCTATGAAGATGAATTCACTATTGTAATTTACAGATGAAAAAAGTAATATATATAATATTTATTCTACTTGGTTGTAATTCAAGCTTATCTCCACTTCCGATTATTTATGGAGAGACTATAGAGGGAGAACCGTTTATAATGGGTAAAATAAATCGTCAAAATTTACTTATATATGAGCACAGTGAATGGTTTCAAGAAGAATATAATAGATATAAAGTTCCCATTGGATGGGTTGAAAAAAATAAAGTTTTATTAAAAAAAATGAATCTTAAGTTGTTTTTGGGAACATGGTGTGAGGATTCTGAAAGAGAAGTACCTGGGATGCTTAAGCTTATCGATTATTCCGGTTTTGATCTTTCTAAAATTGAAATGTATGCTGTTTCTGGAGAAAAACATACACCTGCTAATTATGAAAAAGGACTAAACATAACAAATGTTCCTACATTAATTTTTTATAAAAACGGAAAAGAAATAAATCGATTTGTAGAATTTCCTAATATTTCTTTAGCAAAAGATTTGGAGACTATTATTCAAGGTGAATCATATAAAAACCCCTATTATGAAATTCTAATAGATGAGTAAAGTTGTTATAAAGTCAAGAGAAGAAATTGAATTAATTCGAGAAAGTGCTATCATAGTGTCTAAAACGCTAGGAATGCTTACTTCAGAAATTATTCCAGGAGTAACAACTCTTAAATTAGACAAACTAGCTGAAACTTTTATAAGGGATAATGGGGCAGAGCCTGGTTTTTTAGGTCTTTATGATTTTCCTAATACTTTATGTGTATCACCAAACTCTCAAGTTGTTCATGGAATTCCCAATGACACTCCACTCAAAGAGGGTGATGTTCTCTCCATTGACTGTGGAGCGCTTAAAGATGGGTTTTATGGTGATCATGCATACACTTTTCCCGTTGGGGAAATAGATTCAAAAATCAAACTTTTATTAGAAACAACAAAAGAATCTTTATACAAGGGTATCGCAGAGTTTAAAGCTGGAAATAGAGTAGGAGATATTGGCTATGCGATTCAATATCATTGCGAATCAAAAGGATATGGCGTTGTAAGAGAACTTGTTGGACATGGTCTAGGTAAAACAATGCATGAGTCACCTGAAATTGCAAATTATGGAAAAAGAGGACAAGGAAAAAAACTTGAAAACGGGATGGTTTTAGCTATAGAACCGATGATCAATATGGGAACTCATAAGATCAAACATTTAAAAGATGGTTGGAGTATTATCACCAAAGACAATCTGCCAAGTGCTCATTTTGAGCATAACATAGCTCTAATAGATGGGAAGCCTAATTTACTTTCTACTTTTAAGTATATAGATTCAGCTCAAGGAATTAATTCTAATCAAGAATTACCCTTTTTAGGCTCTGAAACAATTTAATAATGCAAATAATTCTTAAAATTTTTCCAAGGATAGTTTTAATCAAACTAAGTATCTTACTTCAACCACTACTTTCCTTGGTCTTTAAAGGTTCTAAGTTTACAGATCCAATTAACGGGAAAAAGTATAGTCGATTTCTTTCTTATGGTTACAATAAAATTAGGCCCAACGCCCTTTCCCCTGGCACACTTTCATTAGAAAGGCATAGATTATTATGGTTATATCTTACAAGCGACCATAATTTAGAAAATCAATTTTTAAATGTTTTACATGTAGCACCAGAACAAGTTTTTTATAAAAAATTTAAAAATTTTAAAAACTGGACATATACAACCACAGATTTAAATTCACCCCTGGCAGATGTAAAAGCAAATTTATGTAACCTTCCATTTAAAAATGAAACTTACGATTTGATCTTGTGTAATCATGTACTTGAGCATATTATTGATGATATAAAGGCAATGAGAGAAATTTATAGAGTTTTAAAAAAAGGTGGGAAAGCTATTCTTCAGGTTCCTTTAGATGCGGAAAAAGAAAAAAGCTATGAAGACCACACAATAATTAATCCTAAAGATCGAAATAAGCATTTTGGTCAGTATGATCATGTTCGAATTTATGGTATGGATTTTTTTAACAGGTTATCTAATATTGGATTCAAGTGTGAAAAAATTGATTTAACATCTAAACTTTCTGATAGAGATATCATAAAATACGGTTTGGTTAAAGGAGAACTAATACCTGTAGCTTGGAAATAATATTAAAGATGGAAAACACTTTAGTTCTTGTATTTTGTAAAAACTCTTTAATTGGAAAAGTCAAAACAAGGCTTGCAAAATCCATTGGTAAAGCTGAAGCCTTAAAGGTTTATAACCTCATTATAAATAAAACCATTTCAGTTTTAAAACAGCTAGATCACGATATTGTTGTGTTTCATAGTGATTTTATACCTAATGACAATAATTGGTCGTTTACAAAATACCAAAAGGTTCAGAATGGAAAAGATTTAGGTAGTCGAATGAATAAAGCATTTAAATGGGGGTTTGAAGTGGGCTATAAAAACATCTGTGTTGTCGGAACTGACCTTTGGAGTATTGAAAAAAAAATTTTCAAGAAAGCCTTTAATGCCTTAAAGAATAATGATGTTGTTTTTGGCCCTGCTTCAGATGGTGGTTACTATTTATTGGGCTTAAAAAAATTAAGTGATTCGATTTTTAGTATTAAATCATGGGGTTCTTCAAAAGTACTTGAAGACAGTATTAATCAAGTTGATTATAAAAGTTCGATTTTTTATCTTACAGAATTAAATGATATTGATACTGAAGAAGACATAAATAAACATAATGATTTAAAAGTCTTAATTCAAAAATCATAGAAGTCTCTGGTAAGGAGTTTAAAATTTTAAAATCAAATTGTAAATTGTAA
>NZ_CEXPNT010000002.1:134268-150752 GCF_982709265.1 Candidatus Marivariicella framensis
AAATTGTAAATTGTAATATGAAAATAAAACTGACAATACTGTTAACTATTTTATCATTAAACTTTATTTGTCAAAGAAGTATTCATGAAAGATGGAATATTGAACTCAATAAATATGTGAATGAAAAGGGACAAGTCGATTATTTTAATTGGAACAAAAATACAGAGGGAATAGATGCATACATCAATGTGCTTGAAAAAAATCATCCAAAAAAACATTGGACTAAAAATGAAATTAAGAGTTATTGGATTAACACATACAATGCTTTAACTATAAAGCTTATTTTAAATAATTACCCAATAAATAGCATTAAAGACATTAATAATCCATGGGGGGAGAAAATAATAAATTATAATTCAAGCAATTATTCCTTGGAAGAGATAGAGCATGATATATTAAGAAAAATGGGGGATCCAAGAATTCATTTTGCAATAAATTGCGCCTCTATTTCCTGTCCTAAGCTCTCTAAATTAGCTTATTTTCCATATAAAATCGATAAACAACTAGATGATGCAACTAAAGTTTTTTTAAAAGATTTTGATAAAAATGAAATTAATAAAAATGAAATTAAAATTTCAAAAATTTTTCTGTGGTTTAAAAAAGATTTCGGAAACACCAATAACCTATTAAGTTTTATTCAAAAACACTCTAGGGTTAAAATGGATAATCCTAAAATAAAATATTTGCCCTACAATTGGGAGTTGAATATAATTCAATAATTATTAAATTATGTTAAATTTGTTACTATAAAAATCTAATCTAAAATGTGGAAAACTTATCATCTTATTAAAGTATCTCTTTCAGCTGCCTTGGCTGGAATAATATGCTGCATAGGGCCAGTAGTTTTGTTTCAGTTTGGGCTCATGAGTGGGGTATATGCTATTTCATTTGCAGATTTTTTTTATGCTGAAGATGGGTCAATTGGTACTGGAGCAATTATTCTAAGAGTTATTGGTTTATTTATTGTTATTATTGGAGTAATAAGCTACAATAAAAAAGAGGACTGTAGTGTAAACTCTGAAAAGCAAAAAAAAATCAATAAAATTTTATTTGCAGCTATAGTCTTGGTTATTTCTATATCTCTATTTTTTACATTAGATGAGTTTTCAAGTATTTATTTTGATAAATACATTGTTCCACAACAACAAATTGAGTTAAATATTAAGTAAGTGACTCGTAATAAGTATAATGAAGTTATCTATTATTATCCCAGCCTTAAATGAAGAAAGATCCATAGGTTTAGTAATAAAATCAATACCCAAAATTTATCGTGAAGTTGTTGTCATTGACAATGGCTCTTCAGATGACACATCTAAAGTTGCTCTTGAAAATGGCGCTACAGTAATTACAGAAAAAAAAAAGGGATATGGATACGCTTGCCTTAAAGGAATAGATTTTCTTAAAAAGAATCCTCCAGATATACTCGTTTTTTTAGATGGCGACTATTCAGATTATCCCGAAGAAGTAAATAAAATAATCGAGCCTATTATTCAAAAAAAGGTCGACTTTGTTATTGGTTCTAGAGTTAAAAATCTTAGAGAAAAAGGCTCTATGATGCCTCAACAGGTTTTTGGAAATAAATTAGCTTGTTTTTTAATGAACTTTTTATATAAAAGTAATTTTACTGATTTGGGACCATTTAGAGCAATTAAATGGAAAGCATTACAAAATTTAAAAATGACAGATAAAACTTATGGATGGACAGTTGAGATGCAATTAAAAGTTTTAAGAAACAGAATATCTTATTGTGAAGTTCCCGTTAAATATAGAAAAAGAATAGGATATTCAAAAGTGTCTGGAACTTTAAAAGGAACTGTTTTAGCAGGATTAAAAATAATAAGTTGGATATTTAAGTACTATCTTAAAAAATGATTGAAATTCAATATCAAATATTATTAATTATAGTAATCACATTAATTTTTATATATTCTACTTCACTAATTGTTATTTTTTTATATGCAATAGCTCAATTTAATTTACTGATTAATTATATGAGTGAAAAAAGTAAATCAAAAAAATTAATTCAATGGGACTTTAACAAAAGAGATGAAATACCTTTTGTAACCATACAGCTCCCCATTTATAATGAATTATACGTTATTGAAAGATTATTAAATGCAGTAGAAAAAATTAAATATCCACATGATAAATTAGAAATTCAGGTTCTTGATGATTCAGATGATGATTCAGTTGAATTGACTAAAAAATTAATCCATAAAATTAAAAATACTGGTATTGATATAGTTCATTTAAAAAGAAAAAATCGTTTTGGGTTTAAAGCGGGGGCATTAAAAGAAGGACTGAAAAAATCAAAAGGAGAATACGTTGCGATTTTTGATTCTGATTTTGTACCTAATCCTAATTTTTTAATTAAAACAGTTCCTTATTTTAAAAACATAAAAGTGGGAATGGTTCAGACTAGATGGGGACATATTAATCGTGATTTTTCTATTCTTACAAAGGTTCAAGCTTTTGGTTTAGATGGTCACTTTACGCTGGAACAAGTTGGGAGAAATTATAAAAATCATTTTATAAATTTTAATGGTACTGCAGGCGTTTGGAGAAAATCAACAATAATTGACGCTGGGAATTGGGAATGTGATACAATAACAGAAGATCTAGATTTAAGCTATCGTGCTCAACTTAAAGATTGGAAATTTATTTATTTAGAAAAAATTATCACTCCTGCTGAATTACCTGTAGTAATAAGCGCTGTTCGATCTCAGCAATACAGATGGAATAAAGGTGGAGCTGAAAATTTTCGAAAAAATATTTACAACGTTTTAAAATCAAATAAGCTTAGTTTTAAAACTAAGTTTCACGCTACTTTTCATCTACTAAATAGCACTATGTTTTTAAATATTTTTTTAATTGGGTTTTTAAGTGTTCCTATGTTATATATTAAGAACGAATGGATTGAACTCGCTTGGTACTTCAATATAAGCTCTCTATTTATTTTGAGCACTTTAATGTTTTACGTTTGTTATTGGTTTCTGCATAAACAAAAATATGGATCTGGGATAGCTAGTATCTTTGACTACACTTTAAGGTTTCTTGCTTTTTACTCTATCACAATTGCTTTTTCAGCACATAACTCTATTGCTGTTATAAAGGGTCATTTAGGCATAAAAAGTCCTTTTATTCGGACTCCAAAATTCAATCTTGATAATAAAAAGACTCTGATTCAAAACAGATATCTTGAAAAGTCAATAAACAAGTATACTATAATTGAAGCTTTAATGTCACTTTATTTTTTATTTGGATTATATAGCGCTTTTAATGTAGGAGAAAATGGAGACTTTGGTTTGTTCCCTTTCCATTTATTGCTTTTTTTAGGGTTTGGATTTATTACAATAAAATCTTTTATTGAAATTAAATGAAACTAGAACGCAGGTATTTAAATGTTATTTTATTTCTTATATTTTCTTTATCTCTGTTTTTATATATACTAATTGGTTACTATATAAACAGAACAGAAACAGACTCTTTAATTTTATCATATGGGGTCCTTTTTCTAGCTTTTATAGTAATAATGTTTCAAAAAATTACACCATTAATAATTTTAATATTAGGTTTAATTTTTAGATTGATTTTTATTATTTCATTACCTGAATTGTCTCAAGACTTTTATAGGTTTTTTTGGGACGGAAATTTACAGCTGATAAATATAAATCCATACCTATATTCACCTAACGATTTGATGATTAAGAAGGATTTATTTTTTTTAGCTCAGGACTTATTTAACGGAATGGGGAAGCTCTCAAATATTCATTTTTCAAACTACCCCCCAATTAGTCAATGGAGCTATTTAGCTGCATCATATTTTGGTGAAAACAATCTCAATGATTCTGTTCTTTTTTTAAGAATAATTATAATTTTTTTTGAGTTATGTACTTTTTACATATTATATAAAATGTTGAATATTTTAAAATTGCCATTAAAAAAAATTGGTTGGTATTTTTTAAATCCACTTGTTATTATTGAGCTAACTGGAAATCTTCATGGAGAGGGAATCATGATGTTTTTCTTTCTTGCAGGAGTTTTATTTCTATATAAAAATAAAACTATACAATCATCAATTATGATGGCATTATCAGTGGGCTCAAAACTTATTACACTAATGCTTATTCCAATGTTTTTTAAAAAATTAGGAATTAAAAAAAGCATATCTTATTTTTTTTTAATTGTCATTTTTTTTTCAATATTGTGGATACCGTATTTAGGTCAAAACTTTTTCATCAACTACATTCAAACTATAAAGCTGTGGTTTAATCGTTTTGAATTTAATGCAAGCTTTTATTATGTAATTCGAGAATTTGGATTTTTTTTTAAAGGGTATAATATAATTCAAGAGTTTGGAAAAATAACTCCCTTTTTATTGATCTCAGTTGCATTATTCTTTACTTTTTTACAAAAAAATGATAGTTTAAAAAAAATATTAACAAATCAATTATTACTTCTTAGTATCTATTTCTTTATTGCTACTACAGTTCATCCTTGGTATATAATCTCATTAGTTATGTTATGTGTATTTACTCCATACTTTTACCCAATAGCATGGAGTGCAACTATTTTTCTGTCTTATACTGCTTATACTTTAAATGGATTTCAAGAAAACTCAACCTTAATACTTTTAGAGTATTTAATAGTCTTTGGTGTATTTTTGTTTGAAGTTTTTGGAGGTGGGAATAAAATCTTTAAAGCATTTGTAAAAAACTCAATTCCTTAGTGGTAAGTGATCTCCATTTTCCTCTTGGCAATTCCTTTTTAGATAAGGAACCATAAGTTACTCTATCTAAGTGCTCAATTGTGTAATTAATTTTTTTAAAAAACTTTATAATAACGCTCGAAGGGATGTTAAAACACTCTACTCCTATATCCTTCTTAGTACCACCCAAAATGTAAGAGACATCCTTAAATTGAATTTCTTTGTCAAAAATAAGTTGAGATTTTTTAGCAATTTCAATATCAGATTGAGTTATGTTTTTGTCAAGAGTTATTTTATAAATCATTCTAACTCCTTTTTTAGAATGATTAATTTTCTTTCTTAAATTAACATCATCGCTAAGAAATAATAAACCAGTTACTGTTCTACCCATATCATCAATTGGAACAAGTTTATTTGAACCAGAGGTGTTAATTAATTCTTGAACTGTTTTTTTTGATTTTTTACTTGAAGACATTGCTAAAAAACCTTTTGGTTTATTTAGCAGAATATAGGATGGCCTTGTTGCTTTAATACTTTGACCGTCACACTTAATTTTATCAGTGGGAAGTACCTTATGCCCCATTTCAATTATTATTTTACCATTTACATTAACCATTCCTAATTTAATAAATTGATCTGCTTCTCTTCTAGAGCATATTCCAGAATTAGAAATAAATTTATTTAATCTAATAGGTTTATAATTAAATGAATTTGAAGAACCTGTTGAAGGTAATTCAGAATTGGTATTTTTTTTCATGATTTGACTCTAATTGATAAGAGTAATACTAAAAACTCCTGTTAATATCCAAAATTTTAAAGAAATGTGCAACCAAAGATACTCCTTTTGTTTTGAAGCTGTCCATAAAAAAATTGTCCAAACTGAAACAAAAAAAATACTTGAAATAAAATAGAATCGCATATTTCCAAGTGGAATTTTTAATAACTCTACAATTAAAATGAAACTAATAAGGGTGAAGAAAGAAGCAAGAAGTTTCGTTTTTAAAACTCCATAAACAATTGGAAGGGTTCTGTACTGCTGTGACCAATCTCCTCTGAAATTTTGAAGGTCTTTAACTAAATCTCTAATAAATAATAGTATGAATAAAAAAAAGGCGTATAAGATTACATCATAACTAAAAGCTCCAAAATATAATGTTACTCCAAAAAATGGATATACTGCTAGTGCCGTAGAAAAAAAATTACTTATCCAATATAACCTCTTAATTCTATAGCTATATAACCAAATAGAAAACATATAAAAAGAGTAAAATAAAACTGCTTTAATAGAAATAAAAAAAGAAACAATAAATGTAATTAAACACAGAATAAAATAGATTTTTAGTTGGTGCCTTTCTGAAATTAAGTTTCCCAAAATAAATCTCTTTGGACGATTAATCTTGTCTTTTTCTGAATCATAAAAGTTGTTTATGATATAACCTGAAGAAGTTGAAATTCCTGTTAATAGAACAATTATAAAAAGCTTAATATCTAAGATTAAAGAAATAAAACTCATTTCTGGTTCCAGTATGTATATTGAAATTAAATATTGCGCAAAACAAAGAACAAGAATATTAAATAATCTAATCAAACTAATAAATCCAATAATTTGATAAAAAAATCTTTGTATTGAATTATTTACCAAAATAAATATTTAAAAATGATATACTGATTGTATATCATAGCCCGATAGTTCCTTTTTTGCTCTTATCCAATCTTGAGTGAAACCAAGTATATAGCCACCCCCTCCAGACCCACAAAGTTTTAAATAATAAGAATTAGTATTTAAACCTCTTAACCATAAGTCTTTATAATGATCTGGAATCATTGGTTTGAAATTATGAAAAACTAAGTTGGATAACTCTTTTAAATTGAGAAATAGATTTTTATAATTACCACCTAAAAAATCTTCAACACACATATCTGTTGTTGAAATAAATTGATTTTTCATCATTTTATTAAAAGATTCATTTTTCATATTTTCCATAAATAAACTTACCATTGGAGATGTCTTGCGTGCAAGACCACTGTCTAATAAAAATACTGCACCATTACCATCCATGTTTTGAGACGGAATACCTGTTGATTCAATATTGTCAATCGAATTAATAAGAATTGGCAAACTTAAATAACTATTTAATGGATCTAAGCCTGAAGACTTTCCATGGAAAAATGATTCCATTTGGGAAAAAATTAATTTCAGTTTTTGGAGTTTTATCTTAGTTAAATTCTCTAAAACTGTAATTTTATCCTTTGCATATCGATCATATACTGCAGCTACTAGGGCTCCGCTACTTCCCACCCCATAGCCTTGAGGAATACTGCTGTCAAAATATATATGTTTTTCTAAATCGTTATTAACTTTATCCCAATCAAAGCAAACAACTTTTGAATCAATTGATTTAAGAAAGCATGTAAACTCTTTTACTTTTACATGTGATTTTTTCTGTAAAACATCCAAACCAAGATTTGATGTTTTTAAAGACCCTTTAAAATGATTGTATGGTATTGAAAGACCCTTAGAGTCTTTAATGATTCCATACTCTCCAAATAAGAGAATTTTAGCATAAAATAAAGGTCCTTTCATTCTATAAAGTTAAATTTTTTTTGATCCAACCCCAACATGATCATTAATAAATTGCTTTGAAACACAGTACTTTAGCACTTTTTCTTTTATGAAATTTTGAACTTTTTTAAAAAATCGATGAGGGTACAGTAAATGTATGTTTGCTCCAGCATCAAGCGTGAAACAAATTGGAATTGCGGTTCGCTTCCTGAATTCATAAACTTCATTTATAACAAACAATGTGTTTGGTTGCATAAGAATAAAAGATGGAGATGATGTCATCATCATTGCATGAAGAGATAAGGCTTCTAATTCAATGATTTTAATGAAATTATCAAGATCTCCTTTAATTAAAACATCTTTAAGTTGATTCATGTTTTCATTAGCCTGAATAAATCTATTTTTGGCATATGGATTAGATTTCATAAGTTGATGTCCTAAAGTACTACTCACTCTCTTTTCATTTTTATCAATTATTAGTATTGTATCTTGATATGTAGTGAAAACAGATGCAATATTATTTAAAGGGGTTCCGTATAATAAACTTGAATCATCATATGCTTTAGAATTTCCCCAATAAACAATCGGTCCTTCAATACTTCTTGTGGCACTACCTGAACCTAAACGAGCTAAAAAAGAAGCTTTTTTAATAAAATCTAATTTAGAAATTTTAGTGTTAATTTGTTTTTCGATTTCCATAAAACAAAGAGCTAAAGAGGACATAGCAGAAGCAGATGATGCAATCCCACTACTATGCGGAAAAGTGTTATGACTTTCTATTTCAAAAAAATGATGTTTAATAGCGGGAATATATATCGAAATTCTATTAATAAATTGATTAATTTTGTTATTAAAAGACGGCTTCAAGGAGCCATCAAATAAAAAAGAAAAATTATCAATTTCTTTTTCTTTTTTTGGTCTATAATATATTTTAGTTATTGTTTTACATTCAGATAAAGTAAAACTGATTGATGGATTTTCGGGAAGCTGTTCACCATACTTACCCCAATATTTTATCAATGCGATATTACTCGGCGATTCCCAGGATGAAAATCCATTTACAAGCTTAACTTTTTTAAAAATAAAATCTTGTTCTACCATATTTACAAAGATACCATTTTGATTATGGTCAAAAAAGGGTCAGCTTAAATTTTTCCTATAAGTAAATTAGAGTTATAGCCTCAAAAAATAAAATTATTTATTTGACTCTTTCTGGGTAATCAGTTATTATTGCATCAACACCAATTTTTTTTATTCTATTTATATCTTTTATTTCATTAACTGTCCAGGTATAAATGAAAATATTTTCAGACTTTATTATCGCTGCATTTAATTTTGTTAAAAATTTATGATTTGGATTAATTGAAAATGCATTAAGTTCTTTTGCAATCGGAATCGCATCAATAGGATTATTTTCAGTTAAAATTGCAATTCTAACCTTTTTATTTAATTGTTGAAAGGCTCTAAGTTCATTCCAATTAAAGCTAGAAACAATAATTTTTTCTGGTTTCCAATTAGTTGAATCAAAATATGAATTTAATAATTGATGTGTTAAAAATGACGTATTAGAGCCCTTTAATTCAATATTTAATATTATTTCACCATTAATTAAATCTAAAACTTCATTTAAAGTTGGGATTTTTTCTGTTCCTGAAATATTCAACTTCTTGATACTGTCCAAAGAAAGTTGCTCGATAAAACCCTTTCCATCTGTGAGTTTTTCAACAGATTTATCATGAAACACTACTAATTCTCCTGATAAACATTTAAAAACATCTATTTCAACCCCATCAACTCCTAATTCAATAGCTTTTTGAATTGAAGTTAAAGTGTTTTCTGCAGCGTGACCTTTAGCGCCTCTATGACCAAACACAAGTGGTTTGGGTTTGTTTTCACAAGCCATTATCATAATAGTTAAAATTATAGTAATCGATTTAAGTTTCATTGTTATAAATTATTATTACTTAGTCAAAATCCAAAACTCCCATGGTTGCATTCTATATTCATATGAAAAAGAAAGTTTTTTAATTTTTTCATCCTGAAATCTTTTAAATTGACCGTTGTATATGGATGTAAAACCAATATGATCTTTAGAAAGATTAGCAATAAAAACAATTGTATCCGATTTTTTTACTCTTTCAAATGCCAAAACTTTTTCTCTCAATGAAGTCTGAATTATATTAAATGAACCTGGAACTTTTCCGGAATTTAATGAAGGATGATTTTTTTTGAGATCACCTAGTTTTTTTAAAAGCTTATACGTTTCTCCAGCTAATTTCGGAAAACTATCTTTTTCAAAAAACAAAAGACGTTTATCTAAATCGTATTCTACTCCACTATATAACAATGGCAGCCCAGGAAGTAAATAATTTGAAGCCATAATTGCATGTTGAGCATCTCCAAATCTTTCCCTTGCAGTTCCATTCCACGCATTCTTATCATGAGTACTCACAAAGTTTAGTAAAAAATGAGAATCATCATGATCCAAAACAAAATCATCTATATGATTTAAATAGTCAATTACTGTCTTATGTCCCTGAGCAATTTCAACATTTAATTCATAACCAGGAAAATCATAAGATCCATCAAAAAGAGGTAAATAGCTATTTTTTCCTGAGTCCTGTTCTAGCTCGCCCATTATAAAAACTGGTTTAATCTTGCGAATACTTTTAAAAACATCTTCTAAAAAATCAAAAGGAACAGCATATGCTTGATCGACTCTATAACCATCAATATCAAACTCTTTGATCCAATATAACATAGCGTCTTTCATTGCCGCACGCATTTGAGGTTGGTTGTAGTCTAAATCAGCTACATCAGTCCACCCAAATGATTCACCAGTTCTTGGATCTATAGGGTCTATGATTTTTCCATTTTCATTTTTTAAATAATATTCAGGATGGTCTTTAACCCAAACATGGTCCCATCCAGTATGACCCGGAACCCAATCAAAAATAACATACATCCCCATTTGATGAGCATTATAAATTAAATTTTTAAGATCTTTCAATGTTCCAAATTCAGGGTTTACTCCTTTATAATCTGAAATTGCATAATAACTTCCTAGTGGACCTTTACTTTTGGTTGAAGAAATTGGATAAGTAGGCATTAACCAAATTACATTCACGCCTAACTCTTTTATTTTAGGAAGATCTTTAGTGAAAGCATTAAAAGTTCCCTCACTAGAATATTGACGAATATTTGCTTCATAGATAACTCCTGAAGCTAAGCTTTGATCTGAAATTGGTTTATGCACATTTGGACCTCTTGGTTCTGGCTTAGTTGAGTTACATTTATAGCACATTAAACAAATAGCTGTAATTATAAATATTTTTTTCATTTAAATTGATTTTAATTCGATTTTAAAAATCATTATAATGTAATTCTTTTATCATTAGATATAATATTAATTTTGGATTCTCCTTTCCAAATAAAATTAATTTTATTTTCAATAATATTAACTTCTAGTATCGATCCTTTAAAATTAATTTTAAAAGAAAGAGATGTCCATTTATTTGGTAATTTGTTCTTGAAGGATAATGTATCATTAATTATTTGCATTCCACAAAACCCTTCAATAATACTAATCCAACTTCCAGCCATACTTGTAATGTGTAACCCTTCCTCTACTTCCATATTATAGTCATCTAAATCTAATCTGGATGTTTGAAGATAGAACTTGTAAGCGTCATCTATTAAGCCAATTCGACAAGCTAAAACAGCATGAACTGATGGTGACAGAGAAGACTCATGAACAGTGAAAGGTTCATAAAATTTATAATTTTTCTCTAGCTCCTCATTAGTGAAGTTTTCTGGGAAAAAATAAAAACCCTGTAAAACATCGGCTTGCTTTATATATACTGATCTTAAAATTCTATCCCAAGACCAATTTTGGTTAATTGGTCTTGCTGATTTATCTAATTTAATAACTGGAATAAATTCTTTATCTAAAAATCCATCTTGTTGAATAAATATTTTTTTTTCATCATCGTAAGGAAAATATGTATTTTGAATTATATCTTCCCACAGCCTTAGTTCATTTTCATTCCAATTAATTTTTTTTAATATTTTAATAAAATCTTCAGGGTATAGATTCTTTATATTTTTTATTTGATATTTTGTGTAAGCTAAACACCACCTAGCAATATAATTAGTATACCAGTTATTATTGATGTTATTTTCATACTCATTTGGCCCTGTAACCCCTAGTATTACATATTTATTTTTATCATTAGAAAAGGAAAACCTTTGAGACCAGAATCGAGAAATTGCAATTAAAACCTCAATACCCATTTCTTTTAAATACTTAAAATCATTTGTGAAGCGAACATAATTATGAATAGCAAATGCAATAGCTCCATTTCTATGTATTTCTTCAAATGTTATTTCCCACTCGTTATGGCATTCTTCTCCATTCATTGTAACCATTGGAAATAAAGCTGCACCTTTTTCAAAACCTAATTTTGTGGCATTTTCAATTGCTTTGTCTAATTGTAGATAACGATATTTAAGTAAGTTTCTGGGAACAGATTGATCCTTAGTGAACATATAAAAAGGGAAACAATATGCTTCAGTATCCCAGTATGTTGACCCTCCATATTTTTCTCCAGTAAATCCTTTAGGGCCTATATTTAATTCAGGATCTTTTCCAGAGTATGTTTGATTAAGATGAAAAATATTAAACCTAATTGCTTGTTGAGACTTTAAATCACCTTCAATTTTTATATCTGACACCTCCCAAATTTTTTTCCAACTTCTTATTTGTAAACTTAATAATTCATTGAAATCAATATTTATAAATCTTTTAGTTAATTTTTTAGCTTCTTCAAAAAGATTTAATTGAGGTTTTGTCTTTTTCTTTATATATCCTCCAAGCTTGATGAGTTTTATCGTCTTACCCTTTTCAATATTAACTTTAAATAAATGTGATAATTTATTATCAGATTTATTTATTGATGAAGGATTAATGATTTTTTCATCATAAAGCAACTTGTTTGACATGTAGGTGCAAACTTCAAATTTCGTTTTGTTTGTTTCAGAAATGATTCCAGAAAATAAATCAGTGTTTGTAAGGCTTTTGTTTTTCCAAAATGCATCTTCCCAGTTTGAGTCTTGATTCACTATTCCAGCATCTATATATGGTTCGATTAATATATTACAATCAATATTCAAGGAAGTGATTTTATATTCTATAGCTCCTAAAGAATCTTCTTTTAGTGAAATAAATCTTATTATATGAACTAATATTTCAATCCCATTATTTAGAGTAGCATGAAATTTTCGGGTATAAATACCTTTTTTCATATCTAACTCTCTTTGGAAAGAGTTGACTGTTAGTTTATTTAAATCTAAGGTTTCCTTATTAATTTTTATATGAATACCTATCCAATTTGGAGCATTTAAAACTTTTGCAAAATATTCAGGGTATCCATTCTTCCACCATCCAACTTTTGTTTTATCTGGATAGTATACGCCTCCAATATAACTGCCTTGGAAAGTCTCTCCAGAATAGTCTTCTTCAAAATTAGCTCGCTGCCCCATATATCCATTACCTATACTAAAGATGCTCTCTGAAGACTTTACATTTTTTTTATCAAAAGTACTCTCTATAATTTTCCAAGGATCAACGTCTAAATATTTTCTACTCATTTTTCATAAAGTACTTTAAAAGGTTATTTGGTTCGATTGCTAAAAAACTCTTAATATTAAAAATGGTTGGTTTAAGATTTTGTTTTAAATTACATATTCCAATTGCATCCATCATAGCAGCTTTAGCAGCCTTAACTCCAGCAATAGAATCTTCAAAAACAATGCAATCACAACAAGGAACACCTAGTGCTTGTGCTCCCTTTATAAAAACTTCAGGATTTGGCTTAGAATTAAGCACGTCATTCCCATCAATAATAACATCAAAAAAGTTAATAAGTGAGAGTTTTTTTAAAACTATTTTTGAATTTTTACTTGCTGAGCCTAAAGCAATTTTTATTCCTGCCTTTTTTAAATAATTAAGCGTTTTATTAATTCCTGGAAGAGAATCTTTTTTAGTTAAATTTTTAATTTGGTCAAGATATAGATCGTTTTTATCCGCCAATAAATTATTAAATTCATTATTAGAAAGATTATTCCCAGACCATTTTAATAATAAGGATAAAGAGTCTTTTCTGCTTATTCCCTTAAGTTTTTCATTTTGAACCTGAGTCAATTTATAATTGAATTTTTGAGCTATTTCTTTCCAGGCCAAATAGTGAAACTTTGCTGTGTCTACAATAACTCCATCAAGATCAAAAATTGCACTTTTCATTTTTATAATCTAAAGTAACTGATATTAAAAATTTAAACTACTAAAACTAAGAATTTTGAAAAATTTGAATCCGAAATTGATTTCGTTTTAATTATTCTTCAGGAGCTAATTGAATTTCAAGTCCATCCAACTCATTGGAAAGAAATATCTGACATCCCAAACGACTATTATTTTGAACATTAAACGCTTCCGAAAGCATAGCTTGTTCATTATCGTTTTTTTCTGATAATTGATGAGAAGAAATAATATAACATTGGCAAGATGCACACATCGCCATTCCTCCACAAGTTCCCTCAACAGGAAGATCAAAAGCTTTAAAAGCTTCCATCAAATTGAAATTCATATCAGTTGGGACAACTAATGAATGAGATATTCCTTTTCTATCTAAAACTTTTATAGAAATTTCTTTTTTCAAAATGAATAATTAAGACCCTAAACTAACTACTTTTTCAATTTGTGGAACATGTTTTTTTATAGTCATTTCAACTCCTTGTTTAAGAGTCATTTGATTTACACTACAAGAAACACATGTACCATGAAGTTGAACATTAACAATTTTATTGTCTTCAATTGACACTAAAGATATGTCTCCTCCGTCAGAAGCCAAAAATGGACGAATTTCACCTAGAGCTATTAATACTTTTTCCTTGATTTCACTACTTTTCATAATAATTAATTAACTGCGCTACATCCAGTCATAGTAGTTATTTCAACTGCTTTTGTTGGAGGTAAACTTTTATTTCTTTTTATAACCTGGCGCGCCAATTCTTGAACTACTAATTTAAAAGAATCAGCGACCAAACTATCTTCTTGAAGAGCAGCAGGTCTTCCATAATCAGCTGCTTCTCTGATAGTTTGCACCAATGGCAAAGAGCCTAAAAGAGGTATGTTTTTAGATTCTGATAAGGCTTTAGCTCCGTCTTTTCCAAATATATAATACTTTGAATCAGGTAATTCATCAGGAGTGAAGTAAGCCATATTTTCAACTATTCCTAAAACAGGAATTTGAATTGACTCTTGCTGAAACATTGCTATTCCTTTTCTAGCATCAGCTAAGGCAATTTGCTGAGGTGTACTAACTACAATAGCTCCAGTAATTGGTAATGCTTGAACAATACTCAAGTGAATGTCACCTGTTCCTGGAGGTAAATCGATTAATAAAAAATCTAGTTCTCCCCATGCAGCATCAAAAATAAGTTGATTAAGTGCCTTTGATGCCATAGGCCCTCTCCATATAACAGCTTGATCTGGTTTAGTGAAAAAGCCTATAGATAAGATTTTCACACCATAGCTTTCAAGAGGTTGCATCTTAGATTTTCCATCTACTTCTATAGCGACTGGTCGTTCTCCTTCTAAATCGAACATAAGGGGCATTGAAGGCCCATATATATCAGCGTCTAAAACACCTACTTTCAATCCCATTTTAGCTAAGGTTACAGCTATGTTAGCAGTCACAGTTGATTTACCTACCCCCCCCTTGCCTGATGCAATAGCAATAATAGAATCAATTCCAGCAATTGGCTTACCTTTAATTGGTTGAGATGGCGTTGGTCTTGAAGAATCAACTTTAATATTTGTTTTAATTTTTGCCTTAATATTAATTTTTGAATGAATAGCTTTTAATATTTCTACATCTATTTTTTTTCGAGCCTGCAAACTGGGATTGTTTATTTTTAAATCGATATCAATTTGATCTCCAAAAATTTGAATATTAGACACTGAACCACTAGTAATTATATCCTCCCCACTTCCAGGTATGGTTAAAGTTTTAAGGACTTCTATAACTGATTCTTTGGTTATTATCATCGCATATTATTATAGCAAATATACTTTAAATACAGGCAAACATTGTTTTTTATAATTAATTTTTAAATGGTGGTAAGTCAATGGAAGGGTTCCAAAATACGGAAGAAAAATCTACAATTTGATTTTTATTAATTTCAATTCCCTCTGACTCCAATAGCTGTTGCATTAAATTAGTTCCTTCAAAATGATGTTTTCCAGATAATAGTCCAGCTTTATTTACTACTCTATGTGCTGGAATATCTTGAATTTTATGACTTGCATTCATCGCCCAACCAACCATCCTTGCGGATTGGGGAGAGCCTATATATTTTGCTATTGAACCATAACTAGTAACTCTACCAAATGGAATTTTTTTAACAATTTTATATACATCTTCAAAAAAATTTCTTTCAACTTTCTTCATTCCAAAAAAATTGAAGGTATGTAATTGGTTTATTATTATTTAAAAACATTTCCTCATAGAAGGTTTGTACATCTGTAACTTCTTCAGGAACATTCATGTTGTGATAAATATCATGATTCGAATAGTTTATTTGGCAACTCATGCTTTGAAGCAACCCAAGTAAATATCCATGTAAAAACTCACTATCTGTTTTTAAGTGAACTAAACCCTGATTAATTAAAATAGACTTGTATTTAGATAAAAAAATAGGATTTATGATTCGATGTTTGGTTCGTTGGTATTTAATCTGAGGATCAGGAAATGTAATCCATATTTGAGATATTTCGTTAGTCGCAAAAAGATTTGTAATTAATTCAATTTGAATCCTTACAAATACAATATTTGAAATTATTTCTTCATTTGCTGTTTTGGCTCCTTTCCAGAGTCTAGCCCCTTTGATATCAATACCAATAAAATTTTTATTAGGATATTTTTTTGCAAGATAAATTATGTACTCTCCTTTACCGCAACCTAATTCAAGAACTATTTCGTTATTGTTTTTGAAGTATTTTTTTTTCCACCTTCCCTTAAAATCGAAATCATCATCAACCAAAGTGTTTCGACTAGGCTGAATTACATTTGGAAATTTTTTATTTTCTCTAAATCTCTTTAATTTGTTTTTACTTCCCACGAAAAATAATTAATATGCTAAGTTCTTGTTTTT
>NZ_CEXPNT010000003.1:0-125688 GCF_982709265.1 Candidatus Marivariicella framensis
GACTTGTGTTTGCACCTCTTTAGTTACTAATACTAGTGAATTATTTGAAGAAAATGTGGTGTTTAATCAAGATATCGGAAGTTGGGATACTTCAAATATGGTAATAATGACTGAAATGTTTTATCGGGCAACATCTTTCAATCAAGTTTTATCAAGTTGGGATGTTTCAAGTGCAACAGATTTAAGCTATATGTTTGGTGGAGCCTCTGTTTTTAACCAAAATATAGGGTCTTGGAATACTTCAAGTACGACTAATATAAAGGCAATGTTTGTTGATGCATCATCATTTAATCAAGACATAGGAGGTTGGAATATTTCTAATGTTACAAATATTAGTTCGATGTTTAGTGGAGCTTCAAGTTTTGATCAAGATATAAGTGGCTGGGATACTTCAAGTATAACTAATATGAGAGGACTATTCAGTAATACTAATAATTTTAATCAAAATATTTCAAGTTGGGATACTTCAAATGTCACAATTATGGAAGCTATGTTTAAGGATGCTTCCAGTTTTGATCAAGATATTGGAGCATGGAATACTTCAAATGTTACAGCTATGAGACAAATGTTTGAAGGAGCCACCTCTTTCAATCAAAACATAGGTAGTTGGAATATTTCTAGCCTAACCAATATGTATGGTATGTTTGAAGGAGCCATCTCTTTCAATCAAGACATAGGAAGCTGGAATACTTCAAATGTTACGGACATGATTCAAGTGTTTCGAGGAGCTGTAGGGTTTAATCAAGATATTGGTGGTTGGGATACTTCAGCTGCAGTAGATATGAAAGAAATGTTTTTTGGAGCTTCAATATTTAATAAGAATATCGGAAACTGGACCACGTCTAATGTTAGGACAATGGATGCGATGTTCAATGGAGCTATAGTATTTGATCAGGATATTGGAAGTTGGAATACTTCAAGTGTGACTGATATGGATAGTATGTTTAATGGTGCTTCTGCCTTTAACAAGGATATATCTAGCTGGTGTGTAAGTGGAATAACTCCTGAGCCAATTGATTTTTCAAAGAACTCCCTTTTAATTGAAAGTAATAAACCTTCTTGGGGAGAAAGTTGTGGGTCAATAATTAGTCCCAACATCTATTTGGATAACAATGGAATTACAATTCGATGTCCAGAAGCCAATATTGGTGAAAAAGGATTAGTTGATGGTAAAGAATATACTGTTGTAGATCAAGTTCTCCTAAGAGCTATGGTTGAAAATAATGAAGATGTTACCTGTGTTTGTACATCTCGTGTAACAAATATGTCTTCTTTATTTGTTGAAAAAATATCATTCAATCAAAATATTGGAAATTGGGACACTTCTAATGTCATTGATATGAGTGGAATGTTTGCTGAAGCCGTTGCTTTTAATCAAGATATTAGTGTTTGGAACACTTCTAATGTTATTACAATGGAGTTAATGTTTAATTCTTCTTTTGCATTTGACCAAGACATCAATGCTTGGAACACCTCTAATGTGACAACAATGCAAAATATGTTTTTACAAGCAACTGCATTCAATCAAAACATTGGAAGTTGGAATACCTCTAATGTCACAGATATGAGTGAAATGTTTAATGGAGCTACTGTTTTCAATCAAGACATTGGAAATTGGGATACTTCAAACGTATCCAATATGTTTGGAATGCTTTGGGAGGCGTCTTCATTTAATCAAGATTTATCATCGTGGTGTGTAACCAATATTATAGCAGAACCTTTAAACTTTTCAACGAATTCACCTCTGGTTACAGGAAATAAACCTTCATGGGGAGACTGTGTTTCTGAAGTTGTTGTTTCAACACAGTTTAATGTTTCAAAACTATTAACTCCCAATACAAATTCCTTAGAATCTAAATGGATAATTACAAATATTAATGATCATCCAGGAACTATGGTAAGCGTTTTTGATAAAAATGGAAACACAGTTTTTACAAGTCAAAACTATGATAATCAATGGGGAGGGTTGCATCAGGATGGTCAACTCCTTCCTGCTGGAAGCTATTACTATGTGATTATTAAAGCTGATGGAGAAAGATTAGACGGATGGATTTTCTTAACCTATTAAAAATATTAAAACGAAAAAAATAAATAACATATCTAAAAGGTTTTTAATCATTT
Organism: Candidatus Marivariicella framensis; assembly: GCF_982709265.1. NCBI lineage: Bacteria > Pseudomonadati > Bacteroidota > Flavobacteriia > Flavobacteriales > Flavobacteriaceae > Candidatus Marivariicella > Candidatus Marivariicella framensis. The sequence continues at coordinate 2,122 of NZ_CEXPNT010000003.1, forward strand.
TCCTCTTTTTAATTGGCCAGAATATCTTTGGCCAACAGCAGCCCTATTATTTGTTTTTCAAACAAAACATGAGTGTAATTAATCCCGCTGCAACAGGTGTTGAAGGATCTTTAGTAGGGTTAAATTATAAGACCTCCATGATTGGTGTTGAAGGTGGGCCTAGTCTTCAGTCAATGATTTATAACTCTAATGTTAATAGAAACGCTTCATGGGGAATCAGTGTTCAAAATGAAAAAGTAAATATTGAATCGCACGGTGCAGCAACTATTGATTATAGTTATCGACTTCAGTTTTCTAATGACAGCTATTTAAATCTAGGAATAAAAGGAGGAATGTTTTTTAATAATATAGATATAAACTCCATTGAAAGAATCACGCCAGAAAGTAATTCTGCTCTTAGTATGGTGAAAAATTATTCAAATCCAATAGTGGGTTTAGGTGCTTATTATAAAGGAAAAAACTACTTTATAGCTTTATCAATGAATAACTTACTAAAATCTAACCGTTATGAAGAAGAAAATGGAATAGTTTCTCAGGCAATTGATAATGGTCAAATCTATACTTCCTTTGGTTTTGATATAAACATAACTGAAAGTATAAGTTTTAGTCCATCATTAATTTACAGTATTGCAAAGGATATTAATAACCAAATGGTAATACTTTCCAATTTAAATGTAGGAGATAATCTTTCTTTTGGAGTCGGTGTTTCAAGTAATGAAAACACTAGTTTTCAAACTTTATTTAAAGGTTTTAAAAATTTAGATTTTGGAGTTGGATATGAGATGAGACCAAAAAATTCAATGTTAAATGGAAATAATATTGAAATTTATTTAGGATATAAATTAAGTTCAGAAGCAGCTAGAAAACCTTCTTGGGAAAGAAATAAATAAACTGTAAATTGTATAAAATTTAAGCTTTATGAGGAAATTAATTATTGACGGTTTGGTTATTTTTATTAGCATTTTCGCCTCATTCTCTGTTGAAAATTATAGGGAGGCAGCTAGTGAAAAAAGTGTTTTGAATGATGCGGTAATAACTCTTGGAGAAGAAATGGTATCTAATATTGAATATACAAAAGAACACTTGAAACAAGTTAAAAACATGAATTATCTTAATAATGAGATGATTAAGAATTTTAAAACTATTTCTCCAAAAGATATTTTTGATATTCACAGCAACAATCCCTTCATCCATAACTTTAATATTGATGGTAAGATCTCCTATGTAAAAAAATATAATGAAGAGTCTTTGTTTCTACTTCTAGTATCATGGAATGCTTGGGAACCCGAAAGAGTGTTTTTTAAATCCATGCTTAATTCTGGTAAATTATTAGAAATAAAAAATAAAAAACTTAGAAAAGAAATTGAGTCAATCTACACCAAACAACAAGAAAGAGTAAATGGGATGGCTCTTGCAACAAAAAATAATACTGATTTAATTGCTAGTTGGTTATTGAATACTCAAAACAAATACAATTATGACATAAGTAATAATGAGACTTTTAATAAACTTCGGGATCAAAAACTAAAAAATCTTCTAAAAGTAAAAGCGTCTATGTTAGAATTGAGAATCAATGATCTTGAAAATTATCTTCAAGCCCTTCAAAATGTCGTATTGCTGATTAGTTCCGAATATAAAAAACTAGACTAAATCAAATGGATATAAAATATAATCTTACTCTTTTTTTTTTAATTTTTATGAATAATTCCTACTCCCAGAATAAACTTCCATTTTCTAAAATCCCTGAAGCTCCAAAAGAAATTTCTTCTTCTACAATTACTGCCAGGATGATTCAAGGGGTTGGTTTTAGATATTATTGGGCAACTGAAGGTTTAACAACTAAGGATCTATCATATAGACCGTCTAAGGATGCTCAATCAAGCTACGAAACTCTTGGACATATTTATGGGTTAGCTCGGACTATAAATAATACTGGAAGCTCTACTCCTAATGTTCGTCCATTAAAAACAATGCCTGAAAGTTTTGAGGATTTAAGAAAAGAAACTCTAATTGAATTAGAGATGGCAAGTGAAAAATTTTTATCTGCAAATTCAAATGATGTTGAAAATATGAAAATTATTTTCCAAAGAGAATCCGGTCAGTCTTCATTTCCTATATGGAACTTAATTAATGGCCCTATCTCTGATGCAATTTATCATACTGGACAAGTTATTAGCTTTAGAAGAACGTCTGGAAACCCAGTTTCAAAGGGGGTTAATGTTTTTTTAGGTTTAAAAAACTAAGTCCGTTTACTTTTCATATCGTCCTGGAGCCATAGCTTTATTAACCATAGAAAAAACAGAAGAGGGCAATAATTTTATTAAGAAAACAATGACTTTCCATGTTTTTGTTGGAACACACAGACTCTTTCCTTTAAGAGTTGCTTCTACTGCTTCCTCAGCAATTCTTTTTGCATCTTTTTTCATAAAAGTTGGAACCCTATCCATCTCATCTTGAACCCCACTAGCTGTGTGAAAATTTGTCACTGTATATCCAGGACATACAGCTGTTGAAGTAATTCCTTTACGATTATAGCTCAAATTTAAACCTTCACTAAATCGATTCATAAATGTTTTAATTGGACCATAAAGAGATTGAATAGAAGAAGGAGGCGCAAAAGCGGCTACGGATGAAATAATCATTATTCTTCCATGTTTTTTCTGAAGCATTTTTTTTATAAAAACTTTAGTAAGGCTAATTACAGATGTTCCTAGAACTCGAATAAACTTTTCTTCATCATCCATCGAAGTCTCATGAAATCTATCAGGATTGGCAAACCCCGCATTGTTAACTAAGATTGATACCTCATAATTTTTTGAACTACAGTAATCAAAAATTTTAAATGGTGAGTTCTTGTCACTCAAATCGCATGAAATAAAATCAACGTTTACATTATATTTTGATTTAATCTGCTCAGATATATCATTTAGTTTGTCTTTTGATCTTGCTGTCAAAATTAAGTTAAACCCCCTTTTGGCAAAACATTTTGAAATTTCAAGTCCTATTCCTGAGGAAGCACCGGTTACTAATACATAAGAATCATTCATATAAATATTTTAATTAAAAGCATACATTAAATTACCACTTAAAAAATTCTTCCTCAGTTATTGTCTTATAATCTTCTTGTTGTTGAGGGTCATAAAAAAAATAGAAAGAATGTTTTTCCCCAAAATTCACAACAGTTCTTTTAAGATCTTCAAAATAAAATTCTCTAGCCTTAAATTGAACATAGAATCTGGTTATTGGCATGTCTTCAAACACCCATTCGTCTCCTGTTCTTATATAAATATGCCTAAGGTATTCATTGTATTGACCTCTTATTAGTGCAATGATATCATGATCTGTTTCATTTGAAATTAAAAGTGAAGAGTTTGAAGTTGCTTCTACATCTTTAGGAAATCGATTGGCAAAAACTTCTTGCCCCGTTGTTCCTCTTTGAGCACTCAAAGAATAGGACAAAAAAATTAATGTCATGAATTTCATTATGGTGTTTATACCAATCATTTTATTATTTTAACCAAATATTAATTATTGAATATTATGGACATTAAAAATAGCGAATTAATTGACATTGATTTCATTTTTGAAATGTATAAAGTTGCTACTGAATATCAAAAACAAAGAGTTATAGATATTTGGCCAGAGTTTGATAAAGAAATGGTGAAAAATGAAATCATTGAAAAAAGACAATTTAAGTTAATCATCAAAAATCAAATTGTTTGTGTTTGGGCGGTAACATTTGATGATCCATACATTTGGGGAGAAAAAAATAATTCAAAATCAATTTATATTCATCGACTTGCAACACACAAAGACCATAGAGGTAATAATTTTGCTTTAAAAGTCGTAGAATGGGCTAAAGAATACGCTCTAAAAAATGACAAAAAATATATTCGATTAGATACCGTTGGTCACAATAAAAAACTAATAAAACATTATACAAATTGTGGCTTTAAATTTTTAGGCCTAACCCAGTTATCTGTATCTGAAAACCTTCCAGATCATTATCAGAATGCTTCGGTTTCTCTTTTTGAAATTGAAATAAAGTCTTAGATTTGTATATTAAAATAAAATTCTAAAAAAACAAAAAATGAAAAAAATATTATTACTACTTTTTGCTTTTTCAATCTCTGCTTGCAATGATGCTGTTCAAAAAGCACCTGAACCAGAAGTTGTTGAACAAGAAAATACCAATGGGGAGCCTGAAGGTCCACATACTTCTACTGAATGGAAAATATGGGCTTTAAGTACTGGTGCTCCATCATTTATAGCTGCAAACTGTACAGTTATTGATTCTGACGGGAAAACTGTTTTAAGAGAAGGTACAAACGGCTGGACTGCAATGGCTGGAAATCCAAGAGGAATGTCTGATCCTGAAAATGGGTGGAAAGATCCGCACGAAGCAATGCCAATGGTTATGGATGGTCAAGCTATGAAATGGGCAATGGCTTTTATGTCTGGGGAAACCCCTGAAATGGATAGTGATGGATGGATGTGGATGCTTCATGGAGACATGGGTGAAGACAACACTAAACAATTAACTTTGAAAAAAGAGGATGCAGCTGAAGGTCAATGGATTGAATCTGGCGCCCACTTAATGTTAATGCCAAAAGATCCTGCTTCTTTAAAGGGACAAACTACTGATTTTAACTCTGGCGCTCCTTACATTATGTTTGAAGGGACAGGGTATGATCACTTAATGATTCCTGTAGAAGGTTATTATAAGTATCAGGAAAAACAATAATTTCAAAATATTTCAATAAAAAAAGCCTTTACTAAAAGTAAAGGCTTTTTTTATTTATATGTAAATAAGTAGATTTTAAAAAGAATTAATTCTCAACTTGAAAACTGTATACTAAAGAATAAGAACTATTATCATTTGAGTCATTCCAAAATCTACCAAGTGTGTATCTTAATTTTTTATCCTTGGAGAATAATGCCTCTCTTTTCATTTAAAAATATTTAATTCTTCCTTACATTTATATTATGAAAAAAATAATTAAAAATATAGTAAAAATTTTGCTCTTAATTATTGTAATCGTGTCAATATCTGTTGGAGGTGGACTACTGTATTTAAAAGCAAACTTGCTTGATTTTGATAAAAATTTTGATACAAATCAATATGAAATTATAGAATTAAATATAAATGGATATAAGTTTTTAGATCGAAATGGAAACAAACAGTTAGACATCTACGAAGATGATAGAAAACCCATTGAACTAAGAGTTTCTGATTTGCTTTCAAAATTAACGAAAGAGGAAAAAGTTCGTATGCTCAAAGGCTCAGGAATGAGTTCAGGAATTGGAATGTCCCCTGATGGAATACCTGGTGCTGTAGGGACTATTGTTTCCACGTCAAGATTAGGTATTCCAGAAATCTATTTATCTGACGGACCTGCTGGACTTCGAATACTTTCGACAAGAGAAAATGATAAGAAAAAGTACTATTGCACTGCATTTCCAATCGCTACATTACTTGCCTCTAGCTGGGATAAAGATTTAGTTCAAAATGTTGGATTTGCAATGGGAAATGAAGCTCTAAGTTATGGAATTGATGTTATATTAGGTCCTGGAGTTAATATTCATAGGCATCCACTATGTGGTAGAAATTTTGAATATTATTCAGAAGACCCTTTTTTAACAGGACATATAGGAGCTGCGATGATTAATGGAATAGAGTCTAACGGAGTCGGAACATCCCCAAAACATTTTGTTGCCAATAATCAAGAAACATCCAGAAACATTAATGACGCTATAGTTTCTGAAAGAGCTTTAAGAGAAATCTATTTAAAAGGATTTGAAATTATTGTGAAGAAGTCTCAACCATGGACAATAATGACTTCCTACAACAAAATTAATGGTACATATGCGCCTGAAAACAAAAGGCTTTTAACAGATGTTTTAAAAAATGAATGGGGTTTTGATGGCGTTGTTATGACAGACTGGTTCGGAGGAAAAAGTGCTACGGCAATTATAAATGCAGGGAATGATTTAATTGAACCTGGAACAAAAAATAGTTGGAACGAATTAAAAAAATCTGCTGAAGATGGAAGTCTGCCTTTAATAAATATTGATGCATCTGTTAAACGAATTTTAGAACTTATTTTCAAGTCTAGAAAAATGCAAAATTATAAATATGATGACAATCCAGATCTAAAAAACCATGCTATTATCTCAGGAAAAGCTGCTGCTGAAGGAATGATATTGCTTAAAAACAATGAGACCCTTCCAATGAATAATGTTATTAATATTGCCCTTATAGGAGCTACTTCTTATGACTTTATTTCTGGGGGAACAGGTTCTGGCGATGTTGATGAAGCCTACACTGTTGCATTAGACGAAGCTTTAAAAGATAAAGGCTTTATCCTAAATGAAATCGCTTTAAATCATTATGAAAAAAAAATTCAAAACAATCCGAATAAAAAACAAAAAGGTGGTGGAGCAATAGAAACAGCTATGACAATTATGAATCCTCCAATTCCTATGGATTTAGAGTATCCTATTGAGTTAATTGAAAAAACAAGTAAAACAGCAGATATAGCAATTATAACGATTGGAAGAAATAGTGGAGAAACAGCTGACAGAAAAGTTGAAGGTGATTTTTTACTTTCTAAAACAGAAAAAGAGATGATACTAAATACTTGTAAAGTTTATCATTCCTTAGGAAAAAAAGTGGTTGTTATTCTCAATATTGGGGGAGTAATCGAAACTGCTTCCTGGAAAGATTTACCAGATGCCATTTTATTGGCCTGGCAAGGTGGACAAGAAGGTGGTAATTCTGTGGTAGATATTTTAACTGGAAAAATAAATCCAAGTGGTAAGCTACCAATGACTTTTCCAAATGATATAAATGACCATAAATCTTCATTAAATTTTCCTATGGATGGAGAGCAACTAAATTTATCAGATGTAATATCTGGGCTTATTAGTGAAGAAAAGGCTGAGGAGGAAAAAATTAAAAATAAAGATTATACTCTTTATAAAGAAGGGATCTATGTTGGATATCGACATTTTGACAAAAACAATATAGAAGTATCATATCCCTTTGGATACGGACTTTCTTATACAGATTTTGAATATTCTGACCTTAAAATAATTAAAAAAATAGATACAATTAAGATGTCTTTAAATGTCAAAAATATTGGGAATCAAAAAGGTAAAGAAATTGTTCAAGTGTATATCTCAAAAAATAATTCTAAGATTGATCGTCCAATAAAAGAATTAAAAGAATTTTCAAAAACAAAATTGTTGGATCTTGGAGAAACTATTAAAATGAATTTTAATATCCCTATTTCTGATCTATCCTATTGGAGTGAGGAATTTAATGACTGGAGTTTAGAGAAAGGTGACTATTCCATTTTAATAGGTGCTTCTTCAAGAAATATCAAACTCAATCAAGAAATTGATATTAAATAAAAAGTTGAATGAATAAATCAGATCTATTAAATTGTCACGATAGGATAAAACCTTTTATTCATAACACCCCCATTCTTAAATCTACTCAAATAAATAAAATGGCTGGTGCTGATCTTTATTTTAAGTGTGACAATTTTCAAAAAATGGGAGCTTTTAAAATGAGAGGTGCTGCTAATGCTATTTTACAACTTACCGAAAATCAGAAAAAAAGAGGTGTTGTCACCCATTCTTCAGGAAACTTTGCTCAGGCTCTTTCTTTAGCGGCAAGTAGTATCGGTATAAAAGCATATATAGTTATGCCCTCTAATGCAACAGAAATAAAAAAAACTGCTGTAAAAGGTTATAAGGGAGAGCTGATTGAATGTGAGCCAAATCTAAAAGCAAGAGAGATTGCTGCTAGAGAAATTGAACAATCAAAAGGTGCTACTTTTATTCATCCTTCGAATGATAATAACGTAATTCTTGGACAAGGAACTGCTTGTAAAGAGCTATTACATGAATATGATGATCTAGAATATATCCTTACTCCTGTTGGCGGAGGTGGTCTTATTGCGGGAAGTGCAATAGCTGCAAAATATTTTGGTAAAAATTGTAAAGTTATTGGAGCTGAGCCCTTTGAAGCTGACGATGCTTATCGTTCTTTAAAAAGCGGTAAAATTGAAACTAACAAAACCACCAATACAATCGCAGATGGACTTAAAACTCAGTTGGGGGATAAAAATTTTCCAATAATTCAAAAAGAAGTCCATTCAATAATTAGAATTACTGAAAATGAAATAATTGAATCCATGAAAATTATTTGGGAAAGGTTGAAAATAATATGTGAACCCTCATGCGCTCTTCCTTTAGCTGCAGTTTTAAAAAATAAAGATTTTTTTAAAGCTAAAAAACTGGGAATAATAATCTCAGGAGGAAATGTAGATCTAAATAATTTACCTTTTTAAAGCCGTGGTTTTCTTTTTAATTTAATAGTAAGTTTTAAAATGAGATTCCAAGCCCAATATTACCTACTACAATTCCTCCAGCTCCAATTCCAGGTATACTTGGTATTTCTTCTGTTACAGACTCTGATACTGACCCAGAAGTTGCATTAAAAGTTAAGGAGTCAGGAATCGTTCCAAATCCATATCCTAATTCAAAACTAAAATAAAGTGTTCCTCCAGTTTTTACTCCAATTTTTAATATTGTAGTATCAATATTTAAATCCACTGATCCTGTACCAGTCATTCCTCCACTTAAACTTACATCATTATAAACGAGAGAGGAAGAAAAGCTAGAAATTCCTAAACCTGCATAAAAACCTTTTCCTTTTTCATTAAAATAATATTTGGCGCCAAATTCTGAATAAGAGAGGTCAATTTCTGTCATGTCCACTTTCAGATCATATGCACCATAATTAATATAGGGTGCAATTCGATTATTTAAAACAGGAAGAACATACTCAAATGTTCCTGAAGCCATATTTGGAACACCTAATTTTAAACCTAAAGATATTCTTTTTACAGATTGTTCTTCCTCAGAAAATTCAATTTCATTTGTGTTATTTTCTTCATCTTGAGCTGTTAACTGAAAACAAAAAAATACTACTATTAGAGTAAATATTTTTTTCATTTAATTTGTTTTTTTATTAAGATAATAAAAATATTAATGTTAAAATATATTATAGTTACCTTCTGTTTTTAATAGTGTTTTTTAATTTATATCCACTAAATATTCATGCCATGAAAAATCACGTTTTTGTATTACTATTTACACTTTGTTCTTTGACCTCTCAAAGCCAAACTTTAGACTCAATATTCAACACTCTCAAATTCAGAAATATTGGCCCTTTTAGAGGTGGAAGATCTAATGCTGGTTCTGGAGTAAATGGAGACCCTCTAACATATTATATGACCACAACCGGAGGTGGGGTCTGGAAAACAAATGATGCAGGACAACATTGGAGGAATATATCTGATGGATTCTTTTCATCTGGATCAGTTGGTGCAATCTCTGTGTCAATTAGTAATCCAAACATAGTTTACGTTGGCATGGGTGAACATGCTCCCAGAGGCGTAATGACTGCTCATGGTGACGGTGTTTATAAATCAATAGACGCAGGCTTGACCTGGACAAATATTGGTTTAAAAAAAACACAACATATTTCTAGAATACAAATACACCCTGAAAATCCAAATATTTTATGGGTCGCGGCTCAAGGAGCATTACATGGTAAATCAAATGAAAGAGGGATATACAAATCAAAGGATGGAGGGAAATCTTGGAAAAATGTTTTGTATATAAATTCCTCTACTGGGGCAAGTGAATTATCTATAGATATTAATCATCCCAATGTTTTATATGCTGCAATGTGGGATCATATGAGAACTCCATGGAAAGTGATAAGTGGAGGGCCAGGCAGTGGATTATATAAATCTATTGATGCTGGTGAAACATGGAAGAAAATAGAAAATGGTATTCCAAAAGAAAAAGGAAAAATGGCAATAGCTGTTTCTCCTGCAAATTCAAATTGGGTGTATTCATTAATTGAAAGTGATTCAGAAAAAGAAAAAGGGGGGTTATTTCTTTCAAAAGATGGGGGGGATTCATGGAGTAGAATTACTAATGACCACCGACTACTCCAAAGAGCCTGGTATTATATTGAATTAGCTCTTGATCCAAATAATGAAAATGTTGTGTATGTATTAAGTGCCTCCACTTATAAGTCCATTAATGGAGGTGTTGATTGGGAAGAAGTAGAGACACATCATGGAGATTATCATGATTTGTGGATTAACCCTGAGAACTCTAAAAATATGCTCATTTCGAATGATGGGGGTTCTGAAATAACTTTTGATGGAGGAAAAAACTGGTCTAGGATTGACAATATGCCTACTGGACAGTTTTACAGGGTAATAACAGATAATTTATTTCCCTACAATGTATACGGAGGGCAACAAGATAATAGCTCTGTGAAAATTGCAAGCATTGGAATTGGCTCTGGAGGCATAAATGAACAAGATTGGACTGCTTCTGCTGGAGGAGAAAGTGCCTTTATAGCTTTTGATCCTGACAACCCAATAAAGGCTGTGGGTGGAAGCTATTTAGGATCAATAGAAATGCTAGATACTGAATCAAAGCAAAGTACAAAGATCATGATTGAGCCAAATTTATATCTAGGCTTAGCTGCAAGAGATATGAAATATTTGTTTAATTGGAATGCCCCTATTATTAAATCTGAGCATGAAGTTAACACTTATTATCATGGAGCTCAATACTTGCTTAGAACCAAAGATGATGGTATTTCTTGGGACGTAATATCTCCAGATTTAACTAGAAACCAAGATCAAAAACAAGGGAAAGGAGGGGGCCCATACACTGTAGAGGCTGTTGGAGCAGAGAATTATGGCACATTAAGCTATGTGAATGAATCAACCCATGAAGCTGGATTAATTTATACAGGGAGCGATGATGGTTTTGTTCATATTACAAGAGACAATGGAGAGACATGGAAAAACATTACTCCTAAAGGTCTAAATGAAACATTGATCAATGCAATTGAGGTTTCTCCTCATGATCCTGCAACTGTATATATAGCAGCTACTCGTTATAAATTTAATGACCATACTCCTTCTATATATAAATCTAATAATTATGGTGAAACATGGAAGAATATTTCTAAAGGAATTTTAATGGGTGATTTCACAAGGGTAATTAGAGAAGATGTTTCTCGAAAGAATTTACTATATGCTGGTACTCAAAACGGTTTATATGTTTCTTGGAACGGAGGAGTTAATTGGTCCAAGTTAAGTTTAAACTTGCCTGTAGTTCCTATTACTGACATGAAAGTAAAAGGCAGTGATCTTGTAGTGGCAACTCAAGGAAGAGCTTTTTGGATTCTTGATGATCTTAATTTACTTAGACAATATGATTCTAAAAATTCTGAAGGCAAGTTGTTTAATACTCAAAAAACACTTGTCCCGAATTGGTATAGTTCTATGAATAATAATTCTGCTACTGGAACAGATTTATTACAAGGAGTTAATCCAGCTAGTGGAATGGTGTTTTATTATAACTTACCTAAGCTTCAAAATAGCGAAGAAGTGAAACTTACTATTTCAGATTTAAATGGTAAAATAGTAAACACATTTAGCTCAATTTCAGACTCCACTTATGTTGATTATGAGGGGGGACCGCCCAAAAAAAATATTTTATCATCAAATAAAGGTATTAATAGGTTTGTTTGGGATTTGAGATATTCTTTATTAAAAGGAATTCCTGAAGCCTATATTGAAGGGAGTTTTAGGGGACACAAAGCAATTCCAGGAAGCTATAAAGTTTCACTATCGTATTTAGATAAAAACTTTGAAATTAAATCTCAAATAGTTAATAATCCTATGAAATCAGTTTCAGTAAAAGATTATAAATCATATGAAGTCTTTATGTCGGGAGTTGAAAAAACATATAATGAAATGACTAATATGACAAATGATTTTCATAAAATTGAAAATCAATTAAATCTTTTAAATTTAGTTTTAAAATCAAATGGTGAAAAAGAGCTTTCTGAAAAAGCTGAAAATTTAGTTTTAGAGTTAAAAAAATGGGACAAAATAATGGTTCAAAGGCTTTCCAAGGCTTATGATGATGTTGAAAACTTTGAAAACGGCTTCACTGCGCACTATTTGACTTTAATAAACGCGGTAGATAGTGAGTTGCCCAGAGTTACAAATGGAGCTAAAAATAAACGGATTGAACTAAATAAAAAATGGAATAAATATAAATATCAAGCAAACAATATAATAAAACCACAAATCATTCAATTTAATGTAGATTGCCAAAAAAATGGCATTGGAGCTATTTACATTAATTAAAGATTCATGGAAATTTTAATATCGGCTATATCTATTTTTTTTCTAAGATTAGCCGATCAAAGTCTTGGTACAATAAGAGCTTTACTTGTTAGTAAAAACAAATCGTTTTATGCTGCTTTAATTGGATTAGTGGAGTCTGGAATATGGGTGATAGCAGTATCAAAAGTAGTAAGAGATGTTGATGATCCCATTTTAATAGTTGGATATGCGCTAGGATTCGCTTCAGGAACTTTTCTTGGGTCTTATCTTGAAAACATAATTGGAGTAGGAAATATTGTTATTAGAGTTTTTTCTTCTATAGATTCACCAAGCATAGCATTTGCCTTGAGAGAAAAAGGATATCTTGTAACTGTCATAAATGGTGAAGGAAGAGACGGAGAGGTTAGAATTTGTTGGAGTATTATTCCAAGAAGGAAAAGAAAAGATGTAATTAAAACTATAAAAGAAGTTAATCCAGATGCATATGTGACTTCTGATTTAGCAAATCCTATTTCACTAAAAAAATAAATTCTACCATTATAATTTTTTAAATCTTTTAAATTAATTATATTAGATAGTTATAAAACACTGAGCAATGAAAAAAATTAGCGCATTTATCGTCCTTTTACTGTTTTCAGTAAGCATTTCATTCGCTCAAAAATCTAAAACCGATAAGTCTGAAAAGTTTTATTCTAAAAATTGGAAAATAGTAAAATCAGATGATAATCCATCATGGTCAAGTTTAAAACCAGATAAAAGAGCAGTCACCAGAGTTAACTCATCTAAGTCCAAAGTAATAAATTCAGTTAATTCTCACTCTAAGTCGACTAAAACAAAAAAATCTACTTATCCAAGCGCTATAAATAACACTCTAACAAATAGGGGTGCTAAGAAATCTGGTTCCTTAAAAAAAGCAAGAACTACTACTTTAAAGTCTATTAGAAAGCCTATTGATAAAAAGAAATTATTCTCTAAAAAAAATAACTGATTTCACAAATAAAAAAATGATCATTTATCTATGATTATTTAAAAGGTTAGCTTTACTTTTGCACAAAATTTCATATTCATTCTAAAATGAAAGCACTAGGAACTAAAAGTAAAATGCGATATATAGCTCATAATCCAACTGGAGAACTGATAAAATCAATAACAATCTTGATGAAAAATATCAAAAAATGATTTAATTAAACATTGTTTGCATTATGAGAATTATTTCAACCCTTTTTTTTTGTTTTTTCATACTTTCTTGTTCAAAAGATGAAACTTTAATAGAGTGTGAATACTCTGAAAAAATATGCTCAGCCATAGAAGAGCTTAATTTAAATAAAAAGAAGTGGCTGGATTCAAATACCACCTCTTATTCAATGAGCTTTAGTGTTAGCTGTTTTTGTGTGTTTTTTGACCCCTTTTTAGTTACAGTGAATGAAGGCGAAATTGAATCAGTAGCTGGTAATGAAGAATGGGGCTATGAGGGATGGCCTTTAACCGTAAATGATTTATTTAACGAAATTGAAAGACGAATTTACAAAGACCCTTTCTCATTTGGAGTTGAATATGACTCAAGGTATGGTTATCCAAAAGATTCGTTTTTTGATATGGTCGAAATGATAGCAGATGATGAAATTGGTTATTACATAACCGGTTTTATTCCATTATAATTTTGATAATGATGAAGAGTGTTTATATGTTATTGGGTTTTCATTATTGCAAGAATTGAACTTAAAATTTAAAAGATATAAATCTCGATTTTGACTAATAAAACAGAAAGACAAGGCCTAAAGGAAAACTTAACTCAATTTATTTTATTAGTAGTTATTAATGCTTTTGTTGGAGGAATGGTTGGGATTGAAAGAACTATTATCCCTCAGTTTGCATCCGAAAATTTTAATATATCATCAAAATCAGCTATTCTATCTTTTATAATAGCTTTTGGTATAACTAAAGCACTCACAAATTATGCTTTTGGTAAATTGGCCAACTCATTGGGGAGAAAAAAATTATTAATTATTGGATGGCTTTTTGCAATACCAGTTCCTGTAATTTTAATAAATGCGAATTTTTGGGGTTGGGTAATTTTTGCAAATATTTTATTAGGAATAAATCAAGGACTTACATGGAGCAGTACAGTTAACATGAAGATAGATCTAGTAGGTGAAAAGGATCGAGGATTTGCAATGGGTTTAAATGAATTTTCAGGATATTTAGCCGTAGGAATAACAGCTTATTTAAGTGGCTATATTGCTAACAAGTATGGAATAACTCCTTATCCTTTTTATATTGGAACAGTCGTTGCTATATCAGGACTTTTAATGACAATTTTATTTGTCAAAGAAACCAAATCATTTATTAAAATTGAATCAAAAATAAGCAAATCGAGTTCTTTTGAAAATGTGTTTATGGAAACAACATTTAAAAACAAAACACTTAGCTCTGTTACTCAAGCTGGATTAGTGAATAATCTCAACGATGGAATGATATGGGGTTTACTTCCAATTCTTTTACTATCAATCAATCTTGATACAGAACAAATTGGCTTAATTGCAGCTGCTTATCCAACATTTTGGGGTATTGGTCAACTATTTACTGGTAAAATGTCTGATTTTTATTCAAAAAAAAAGATGTTATTTTGGGGAATGTTTGTGCAGGGTATTTCTATTCTATTCTTGCCGTTTATAAGTGACTTTATACTACTTCTTTCATTGAGTATACTCTTAGGTATAGGAACCGCAATAGTATATCCAACTTTTTTAACTGTAATTGCTGAAGAATCTTCGCCCCTACAAAGAGCAGAAAGCATTGGCGCCTTCAGACTTTGGAGAGACTTAGGTTATGCCATTGGAGCAATAATTTCAGGTATTACGGCAGATTTTTTTGGTGTTAACTTTTCAATAATTTTAATTGGATTAATTACAATAATTTCCTCAATTATTATTCAATTTAGGATGCCTTCTAAGTCATAGTTGATTTCTAGCACGGGCTCCAAAAGTTATATATCATTCTTACCAGCCAGATTTATTTTCATAGGTATTATCCCACCTGGTAAGGGTTACTTTTTGTCTTGTGTAAAATTGTACTCCTTCATTTCCTTGCATGTGTAAATCTCCATAAAAGGAATCATTCCAGCCAGAAAATGGAAACATTGACATTGGCGCTGGAACTCCAACATTAATTCCAATCATTCCACATTTAACATTTGACCTAAACTCTTTGGCTGCTGCTCCACTTTGAGTAAATATACTAGCGCCATTTCCATAATTTAACTCATTAATCCAAGATATAGCTTGTTCAAGATTTTTAGGGTTCATCATTGATAGTACAGGGCCAAAAACTTCATGTTTAAAAATTGTTGTTTTAGGAGTAACGTCAGTAAAAAGAGTTGGACCCACAAAAAAACCTTTATTATTTAAAAGATTTCTTCCATCTCTAACAAGCTCAGCTTCTTTGGAAACTTTGTCAATCACTCCAGCTATTCTTTCTTGTGAGTTTTTATCAATTACAGGTCCCATATTGGTCTCTAAATCAAGTAACGGGTCACCAACCTTTAAATCATCCATTGCTGCTAGCATTTTATCTTTTAATGATTTTCCAATATCGCCTACTCCTACTAGAAGAGATCCAGCCATACATCTCTGACCTGCGCAACCAAAAGAAGCACTCATTACGGCTCTTAAAGTAGCTTCTGGCTCAGCATCTGGCATTACAACTAAAGCGTTTTTTGCAGCACCCCCAGCTTGAACCCGTTTACCATTTTGACTACCGAGCGCATAAACATACTTTGCTATTGATGAAGATCCAACAAAACTAATAGCAGATATATCAGGGTGAGTGCATAGGGTGTCTACAGCTTCTTTTCCTCCATGTATTAAATTCATAACTCCTTCAGGTAATTCAGCCTCTTGAAGTAGTTCGACTAATTTAACTGCTGTTAAAGGAACCTTTTCACTGGGCTTTAAAATAAAAGTATTTCCACAGGCCAAAGCAATAGGAAACATCCACATAGGAACCATTGCTGGAAAATTAAATGGGCTTATTCCTGCGCATACTCCAAGAGGTTCTCTTATACTTAATGCGTCAATATTTTCTGATACTTGAGAAAGAGATTCTCCTTTTTGATGTTCTGCAATTCCACAAGCAAATTCAACAACTTCAAAACCTCTTTGAATATCTCCCCTAGCTTCCGCCATAGTCTTACCATTTTCAGTTGAGATTAACTTAGCAATGTCTTCAAAGTTTTCCTTAATAAGGCTTCTATAATTATGCATGATGCCAGCACGCTTTGTTGCAGGTTCATTTGACCAACTTACAAATGCTTTTTTTGATGATTCAATTGCTCTTGAAACTAACATAGAGTCACACATAGGTGTTTTAGCAATGATATTACCAGTTGCAGGATTAAAAACATTTGTATATTTTTCAGTATTTATTAATTTCCAAGAATTCCCAATTAAAGAGGGCACAATAGGCGTAGATGATGTCATGATATTTTATTTTATTTTAAATAGAGTATGATATTAATAAACCCTTGCGAATTGAATTTTAAATATTTTTATAAATAAAAGTTAAAATAAAGGGGGTTAAAAAGCTCAACATTATATTTACTTTATTAAAATCTAAAATAATGAATTTATCTTTTACTCAAATAAAATATTTTTCCTTTTTTCTTATAACTTGTTTGTTTTCTAATTGTTCAAATTCAGATGAAGAATCATATGAAGAAAATAATTCTTCAAATTATGATATAACTCCTGTTCTTTCAAAATTTGTGGGTAGTGGTTTAAGCTATCAAACCTCATCTAATAGAGTTGTTTTCACAACTGATGATCTTCCAGATCATTCTAGTCCATATTGGAATGAAAGCAATCCATTACATGAGAATTATACCGGTTCAAATCCAGATTTTAATTTAAATCCAAACAGGATTTTATCTCAAAATATAACTCTCTCTATGCCTCTTTTTCCTTCTGAAGCATCTAATCATAGCCCAACCCCACTCGGAGCAATGGGAGTGTCTAGAAATGGTGTTGTTTTTTACAATCAATATGCAGGCCCTGATCAGCCTTTGACAAGAGAGATAAATAGTTTTGATCAGTGGTTAGGACATCCACAACCTCAGGGTGCATATCATTACCATATAGAGCCAAAATATTTAACTGATCGATTTGGTCAAGATGCTTTTTTGGGAATTCTAGCAGATGGATTTCCAGTTTATGGGCCTTTAGAAAACGGTCAAATATTATCAAGTTCAGACTTAGACTTATACCATGGGCATATTAGTCCAACTAATGATTTTCCAGCAGGAATTTACCATTATCACGTAACCAGCGATGATCCTTATGTCAATGGAAGTGGATTTTACGGGACGCCAGGCAACATTTCTAATTAAGTGAGATTTTTAAAAAACTTTTTAATTTTAATTTTATTCTCTTGCAAGAATACAGTATTAATTATTGACTTAAATGACCCAAATCTATCGACAGATAATGGTGTTTTATTCTATAAGGCAAAAACTTTTTCAGGACATTTAACTGAATTTTATAATACTCGAAAAATAAAATCTGAGATCCAATACTTAAATGGATTAAAACATGGTCATGAAAAATACTGGTATGAGTCTGGAGCAGAAGCATCTCTTAGATGGTATTCAAAAAGTAAAAAAATAAATGAACATTTAGGTTATTGGAGAAATGGAAACCTTAAATTTAAATACTTTTTTAATCAAAAGGGTGAGCACAATGGCCCAGCTAATGAGTGGTTTAATTCTGGAAATGTTTATAAATCATTTAATTATGAAAACGGAATGGAAAGTGGGACTCAAAAATTATGGAGAAATGATGGCTCAATAAGAGCAAATTATTTTGTAGTTAATGGAGAAAGATATGGGCTTATTGGCTTAAAAAAATGTGAAGGAGTTTCTTCTCTTGAATTGAAAAATAATTAGATCATGCGTATATACTCATTATTATTTTTGTTTTGTTTTGTGTTTAATTGTAAGCCTGATAATAAACAAAATGAAAAAAATATAAAGGCAAACTATTTGCCATATTTCAATACTCCCGAATTAACTCCAGATTGGACCTCTAAAGGCCATAAAATACCTTCATTTTCATTTAAAAATCAAAATGATAAAACTATAACTAATGAACATTATAATGGGAAAATTCAAATAGCAGATTTCTTTTTTACAACCTGTCCAGGTATTTGTCCTAAACTAACCAAAAACATGCATAGTATTCAAGAATATTATAAGTCCGATTCTAATATTAGATTAGTTTCTTTTTCTGTTATGCCCTGGGTTGATAAAGTAGAGCAGTTGAAAAACTACTCAATAGCTAATAAAATTGATTCTTCAAAATGGAACCTATTAACTGGTGACAAAGATAAAATATATGATCTGGCAAGAAATGGATATTTTGCTGATGAAAACTATTATAAAAATCAAAATAAATCAGAATTTATTCACACGGAAAACTTTATTTTGGTTGACCATAATGGACACATAAGGGGGGTGTATAATGGAACGATAGAATTTGATGTTGAACGGTTAAAAAGACATATTTCAATATTAAAAAGAGAATATGATTTATAGGTCTAAAGGTCAATCTATTACTCTTCTAATTTGTTGTAAAAAATCTTTGTTAGATCCTTTTATTAGAATTCCTTCAGAAGAGTACAACTCGCTTTTATACACGACTCTGTTCTGATTTAAAAAAATAATATAAATAGGGTTAGAATATGAGATTGAACTTACAACAATATTATCCAGCTCATAATATTCATTAATTTGAACCCCATTTTTATATTTAGAAATATACCTAGAATTAGTTCCTTTTTCATTTCCCTTATTCTTATTCAGAAAAAAATTACTATATGAAAAAAAATTATCTTTATATGGAATGTTAACATTAACTAAGGCATCTTCATGATTTCTCCATAATCCTTTTTTGTCTTTATAAAAATATATTGTTTTAGCGTACCCTTCAGAAGAAAGAACATTGTCAAAATTTAAGAAAAATTCTTTGCCATTTAAATAGTTTTCATTTTTACTAGATTGACATCCAATAAAAAATAGAAGTCCAAGAATTATAATTTTTTTCAACATCACTATTTTTTTAACTAGACTTTAACCCTCTCTTGGGGTTTTCTTAACACTTTGATATTTATCTTTAAGGTCTTAATAGGCTTTATCATTTAATGTTTAATTGATTTTGTTAATCCGTGTACTTTTTTTTAAATTAAAATCGTGCACGGATTTTTATTGAGAAACTTCATACTCAAATTCCCAATTAGGATTATCCAAAATATTAATAATATATCTTACAGTTAACTCATCCCCTTTTTTTATTTTTTTTGCAGTAATTAATCTTATGTGTCTAACCAATCCTATCTCGGAATCATTATTATATATTTCCGCTTTACAATTTGGGATCTCATGATGATTTATAAACCCTCCTAATGACAAACGAATATATCCATCTGGAAATCTAGAGTCAAAAACATGAGACATTCCAAGGTCAGTTCCTTTGTCAATATTCTCCTTTGCAAAAACTCCTATTCCTTCAATTTTACTTTTTGAAATAGTAAGAAAATGGGGTAAGGGTCTATATGAGTAGTCATTGTTTTTCACAACTTAAATATAATTTATTTTATCTTTTAATTCGAATCAAGCCTTCTTGAGTTACTGATGCAATCAAAGTTCCTGATTTTGAAAAAATACTACCTCTAGTAAATCCTCTAGCTGATGATGCACTTGGACTATCCATTGCATACAATAACCAATCGTCAATTTCAAAATCTCTATGAAACCACATTGCATGGTCAATACTTGCAATAAAAACTGGTTTTTGATTAATTTTTTCTCTGTGAGGTTTTGTTGCAGTAGCAATTAAATTTATATCAGAAGAAAATGCTAGTAATTGCTGTTTTTCAGGTAAGCTTATTTGATTCTTTTCTTTTGTTTTTAACCAAACATGACTATAAGGAATAGTATTTTTTGTTTCTATATGAGACATTATCTCTACTGGCCTAATATCAAACATTTTGAGTTGAGCCTTTTTTAAACTTTTATAATAATTTGGATTTTTATGCTTTATACTTTCCACCTGTTGCATATCACTTCTGAGTACTTCAGGAGGTAAAATGTTTGGCGCATCAATCTGATGATCAACTCCATTTTCCTCTTTTTGAAAAGATGCTGCCATATTAAAAATTGCTTTTCCATTTTGATAAGCAACTACCCTTCTTGTTGTAAAACTATTTCCATCACGAATTTTATCAACTTCATATTCTACTGGTAAATTAATATCTCCCATTAAAATAAAATATCCGTGTAGAGAGTGAGCAATTCTTGTATTTGGAACTGTTTGATAAGCTGCATGAAGGGATTGTGCCAAAATTTGACCTCCAAAAACTCGTCCCCAGGAAGCAGGATAATTTTGGCCTACAAACTTTGTTTCACTTATTCTTTTTAATCGTAAAATTTTTAAAAGCTCGCTTACTGTTTCCACTATTCTTTTTTTCTTAAGGTCCATATCTCATGTAAAGGCTTTCCTTTACTGCTAAATCCAGTATGATGCCAATCATTATCTTTTTGATCATATTTAAATGAAAGTGTTTGGCCAGATCTAGTATTGTCTCTTGAAAAGTAGACTATCGACTCTTTATAATTTCCTTCTTTAGCGGAATATTGCCCTCCTCCACATCCAAAAAATTGAAATGTTTCAGTATTAAATGCTGTCCATTGAAAAAAACCATTTGTTAAAAATTTTAAAGTTTTTCTTGCACGACTTATATCTCTTCTTCTCTCTTCACCTTCAGCATTAACCCTCCCTGCCATTAACCATTTTCCATCTAGCTCTAATTTTGAACTTGTAACTATTTTTGCTTTTTCAGGAAGAACGTATTCTAAATTAGTGATGCTATCATTATTATAATTCGAATTAAACTCTAGCTTAACAATTAATAAATTATTTTTTGTTTCGTAAAATCCACCTCGAGTACTTATAAATTTAGATGGATTATCTTGGTAAACAGTTTCTATCAAATAATTTGAATCCATTTGAACTTTGAATGTAGTTGTCAAATCAGAATCATTAATGCTCCATTGATAGACCTGTCCAAAAAGGACTTGTGCGAAAAATAAAAATAAAATATTTAATTTATAAGTCATTAGTTTCTATAATTTAATGCTGGCTTTCGATCGCCTATTAAAGGTGTATATATAAAGTCTTTCCCTCGTTTTAAAATAAATTCTTTTTTTGCATTAGCTATTAATTTAGGGTTGTCTATCAGTTGCATTCCAGTCAGCGCTAAAGTTTTGGCAGCAGTTAACATTCCTTTAATTCCGATACTTGTTCCTCCAGCTGCAACTGCCTGCCAGCTATGTGCCGGCGTTCCAGGAACCCACGTGGCAGCATTAAACCCAACTGTAGGTAATGCAAAACTAACATCTCCTACGTCAGTTGATCCAGATCCTTTAGCTTCAATTGAAGAATTATAGGGTTGAACTCCCTCTACATATTCTGTATTCAGTTTTAAACCCAAGCTTTCTGATATTTTTTCAGCAAAGTTTTTCTCTTCTTTAGAGTAATTATATCCTCCTATTTTTTCTAAATTTTTATGAACTTGTTTTTGTAGTGACTCTATATGAAGAAGTTCGTGGACTCCTCCAATCATTTCATAATCCATAGTTGTTCCTGTTCCCAAAGCAGCTCCTTTAGCAGCATTTACAATTCGATCAAAAACCTTAATAACCTCATCCCTTCTGGTGTGTCTTGAATAATAGTATACTTCTGCAAAGTCTGGGACTACATTTGGAGCTTCACCCCCTTTAGTGATTACATAATGTATTCTGGTGCTTTGATCTACATGCTCACGCATCATATTCACCATAGAATTCATTGCTTCAATTGCATCCAGAGCAGATCTTCCTTTTTCTGGGGCAGCTGCAGCATGAGCAGCAATTCCATAAAATCTAAATTTGGCTGATTTATTTGCTAAAGCAGGTTTTGGACTTGCACCATTTATAGATGAAGGGTGCCAATGAAGAGCAATATCAGAATTATTAAATAAACCTGCTCTTGTCATATAGACTTTTCCAGAACCACCTTCTTCAGCTGGACAACCAAAAAACTTTATCGTACCACTTTTTTTATTTTTAACTATATAATTTTTTATAGCTATTGCAGCAGCAGCAGATGCTGTGCCAAAAAGATGATGTCCACAGGCGTGCCCAGCCTTACCGTTACTTGACATCTTATATGGGGTTGCTTGCTGAGACAAACCGGGTAAAGCATCATATTCTCCTAGAATCGCTATTTCAGGGGAGCCTTTTCCAAACGTAGCTTCAAAAGCTGTTGGTATTCCAGCCACTCCATTTACAATGACAAACCCTTCTTCTTTTAAAATTTCTTGAAGAATTGCACTGCTTTCATTTTCTTGAAAACCTATTTCAGCCAAATTCCATATTGATTTAGCAGTAGTTTCATATTTCATTTTTTTATCGTCTATAGATGATAAAATGTCCATATATATTTTTTGAGAGAAAACGCTTAAACAATTAAGGCTAATTAACAGAAATATAAGGTTTTTCATAAAAAATTATTGATTTTCATATAAATGTACTTAGAAATTTTTTAAGATTTTTTTTGAGCTTTCTAATTCCACTCAAGCGTTTCAATTAATTTAATAATATCTCTTTCAATATATTTTACTGCAGGTAATATTGAATCATAATTTGGCTTAGCATAAAAGTATAATGAGCCTATTAAAAAATTGTAACTACTATCCGTTAGAAAAAATTGAATTTGAGAAGCTGCATCACCTACAACATTAAACATTGTTCCATAGACTTTTTTTTCTTTATTGATGAATATCCTTTCGGGGATTTCTTTTGCCTTTCTTAAGTGTTTTGACGGTAATTTATAAGCATCGTTTAAAAGTGAATCTAGATTGTTTTTGATCGGTGAATATGAAAGATATAGCGTCGCTTTTAATCTTGGGTAAAATAAATTTTGTCCTTTTGGAACATTTATTATTCTTGCATATGAATTGTACTCATAATTAAATGGTGCTACTAAATCATTTTTGTTGTAATCAGGTTTTGGATAATTAAGAGATAGCTTCCCTCTTGGTTTAGGTTGCTCAACTTCTGAACAGCTTATAATTAATCCCATAATTAGTAAAATATATCTAATCATTAATCTTTTGGAATAGTTACTTTAATTTGCTGAATTCTTTTGTTCTCAATAGTTTCTATTACAAAAACATATCCATCAAGTTTAAATTTTTGTCCAGGCTTAGGTATGATTTGTGTAGCTTCCAGTAAAAAACCTGCCAGTGTTTCAGCCTCAGCACGAATTTTATCAAACGCGTTAGTGTCCTTTAATTCAAGTGCTTTATAAAAATCTTTTAAACTTGTTTTGCCATCAAAAACATAGTTGTATTTATCAATCTGAGAATAGCTTAATGACAACTCATCAAACTCATCGCTGATGTCTCCAACTATTTCTTCAAGAATATCTTCAAGAGTTATAAGTCCTGCAGTTCCTCCGTACTCATCAACAACAATAGCTAAATGAATTTTTTTCTGCTGAAATTCAGTCAATAAATCATCTAGTTTTTTGTTTTCAGGAACATAAAATGGTTTTTTTAATAGCTTAGTCCAATTAAAGTCAAAATTGTTGAAATGGGGCAAAAGATCTTTAACGTATAAAATTCCTTCAACTTTATCAAGGTGATCTGAGAAAATTGGTATTCTTGAAAACCCTTTGTCTATTATTTTTGGTATTATCTCTTTCAAAGTCTCCTTTTTAGATAATGCAAAGACATCTATTCGTGGACACATTACTTCTTTTGTGTCAGTATTTCCAAAATTCACGATTTCTTGAAGGATTTTTTGTTCTTCTTTTGTTGTCTCTTTATCTGATGTTAATTCTAATGCTTGGGATAATTGATCAACAGAGAAATTTTCATTTTGATTTCCAAATTTATTTTCTAAAAAATGAGTCATTTTACTCATAGGGGACGTCAAGAAAAAAAGAATATATGAGTCTAATATTTTTATTGGTTGTGACATTAATTTTGCAAACCTGAGAGCATTACGGTTAGCATATACTTTTGGTAAAATTTCTCCAAAAAGAAGAATTGTCATGGTTATGAATCCAATTTCAACAATTAAAGTGAAGATTGGATTATAAACTCCTTTAAAAAAAAGCCTACTCAAGTTTGCAAAAATTAAAACTATTGCAATATTTATAAAATTATTTGTAATCAAAATTGTAGCTAAAAGTCGTTTTGGTTTTTTAAGAAGGTCTTTAATTATTTTAGCTTTTTTATCATTTTCATCAAAATTATTTTCTATTTCTGAATTACTCAGCGAAAAAAAGGCAATTTCAGATCCTGATATTAACGCTGAAATAGTCAGTAATATCAGTAATAAGAGAAGTTGAATAATAATGAAAACGTTCATAAATTATTTAGGAATATGATTTTTTAAAAAGGTAAATCCTCTTCTTTTTCAGAATCACTAACTTCATGATTTGAATTTGGTGTTTCTGTTTTTTGAGAAGCTACATCACCTTTTCCCGATAAAAAAGTAAACTCATTAACGACAATTTCAGTACTATATCTATCTTTTCCCTCCTGATCCTGCCATTTTCTTGTTTTAAGTTTACCTTCAATAAAAATTTTATCTCCTTTTCCAATATACTTTTCACAAACCTCAGCAGCCTTATTTCTTACAATTATATTATGCCATTCTGTTTGTGAAACCTTTTCTCCTGTAGCTTTATTTGTATAACTTTCATTTGTTGCGAGAGGAAATCTGCCTACGCAGCCTCCTCCATCAAAATAATGCATTTTAACATCATCTCCTAGATGCCCAATCAACATAACTTTATTTAAAGTGCCACTCATAATAATGATTTTATAAATTCAATCTGTTCAAAGATAAAAAATCAAGTGAGCGTCTTATAAAATTGTGTCATAAATTTTTCAATTACAATTGGAACTGGAAATGAAAACACTTTTTTTTTTTCTATTGGAAGAATTGAATTATTGGACAGCTTAACTTTCCAAAACTGAATGATTAATTTTTGATGACTCAATTTGTGTTTAATAGGTGTTTCAAATATTGGATTAATTATTATTGCGGTTTCATTCGAATATTTAGCAATTATTTTTTGAAATTCACCTGTAGGTTCTTTAAGTATTTCTTCAGATTCTATCATTGGGAACTGATATAATTTATGCCAAATACCCTTTAAATTTATTTGCTCTAGAACTGTTTGATTTTTAGAGTTATGAAATACTAAATAATTAAAATATCGAGTTTTAATTTTTAACTTATTTGTTTTAACAGGATAAAGCTCTACTTTTTTATTTTTTAGAGCGTAGCATTTTGTTGAAAAAACACAATCTTCACAATTAGGAGATCTTGGCTTACATTGAATTGAACCAAAATCCATTAATGCTTGGTTAAAATCTCCTGGAGATTGACCTTTTATTAATTTATTTGCTTTTATTTTAAATACATTAAACCCCTTCTTTGAGTTTATTGGAGTTTTTATCCCAAAAAACCTGCTGAGAAATCTAAAAACATTTCCATCAACAACTGCTTCTGGAAGATCAAAACATATCGATGCTATTGCGCTTGCCGTATAGTCCCCAATACCCCTAAGTGTTTTTAACTCTTCATGAGAGTTTGGAAAAACTCCATTATACTCATTTACTATACGCTTGGCTGTTAAATGTAGGTTTTGTGCTCTTGAATAGTAGCCCAGCCCTTGCCACAATTTATATATATTTTCTTCTTTTGATTTTGCTAAATCATGAATTGTAGGAAATGCTTTTATAAACTTAATATAATACGGAAGTCCTTGTTCAATTCTAGTCTGTTGTAATATAATCTCAGAAAGCCATATATTATATGGGTTTTTAGTCTTTTTCCAAGGAAGGTTTCTTGAGTTTATTTCATACCAATTCATTAATGTTTGAGAAAAAATCATACTTTCAAATATACCCTACTCACTTAAATATAAAAAGATGCTTAAGAGATTGTTAATAATTTATATATTTGCTAGCCTTTAAAGAAATTAATAACCTAAAACACAAGATAATGACTAAAGCTGATATCGTAACAAATATTTCAGATAAACTAGGAATAGATAAGACAGACATACAGTCTACTATTGAAAAGTTTATGATTGAAGTTAAGGGCTCTTTAGAAAAAGGAGAAAATGTTTATTTGCGAGGTTTTGGTAGTTTTATTATTAAAACTCGTGCAGAAAAAACTGGACGTAATATATCAAAGAATACAGCAGTTAAAATACCTGCGCACAATATTCCTGCTTTTAAGCCTTCAAAAGTTTTTGTAAATGGAGTTAAGGCTAAGGTTGCTGTATCATAACTGAATTAATAACAATTAAAAGCTAGCATATATGCCAAGCGGTAAAAAACGAAAAAGACATAAGGTTGCTACTCATAAGCGAAAAAAACGTAGAAGAGCTAATCGTCATAAAAATAAAAAAGCCTAAGTGCATATCGGTGTTGCACTCAAAAAAATTAAACCCACGTTCATTGAAATGCTTTAGATAAAATCTAAAGCACAGGTTAAATACCTTAAAATTTATTGTTTAATCAACTATAACTTTAAAGTTATAGTTATAAAAATTATCAGAGTGAAGAAAGAACTGATTATCCGATCGAATTCCTCTGCTGTTGATTTTGCCCTGCTCAAGGATGGAAAATTAATTGAGCTAAACAAAGAAGTTGAAGATAACAAGTTTTCTGTAGGTGATATTTTTATCGCTAAAATCAGAAAACCTATTCCAGGACTTAATGCTGCTTTTGTAAATGTCGGTCATGAAAAAGATGGCTTTTTACATTATCACGATTTAGGACCTAAACTCCCTTCTTTATTAAAGTTTATAAAACAAATAACTACAGGTAAACACAAAGATTATTTACTTAAAAGATTTAGATTTGAAAATGAAATATCTAAAGATGGAAACATCGAAGATATTTTAAAAAGTCAGGATACAACCTTAGTTCAGGTAGTAAAAGAACCAATATCTACAAAAGGCCCTCGCGTTAGCTCAGAGCTTTCTTTAGCGGGCCGATTTATGGTTCTTATGCCTTTTTCAGATCGAGTATCAATTTCTCAAAAAATAGAAGAGAATAAAGAAAAAAGTCGACTCAAGCGCTTAGTTCAAAGCATTCAGCCCAAAGGTTTTGGTATTATTATACGTACTGTAGCCCAAGGACAAAAAGTAGCTGAGCTAGATGCAGATCTACAACAATTACTCTACCGTTGGAAAAACCTTTGCAGCAAATTGCAAAAGATAGATAAACATCCAACTAAAGTTTTGAGCGAAATCAATCGCTCTTCTTCTATTCTTCGTGATATTTTTGATAATAGTTTCACTGGGATTCATATTGATGAACCAGAAATTTATAATGAAGTTAAAGACTATGTTCAAAGTATTGCTCCTAAGAAAAAAGATATCGTAAAAATGTATACTGAAATAACTCCAATTTTTGAAAAACATGGAGTTGAAAGGCAAATTAAAACTGCTTTTGGACAAACAGTGTCAATGCAACGCGGTGCTTATCTTGTAATAGAACATACAGAAGCTCTTCACGTTATAGACGTAAATAGTGGAAATCGTTCTAGTAAATCTAGGGGTCAAGAAAATACAGCTTTTGACGTTAACATAATAGCCGCATCTGAAATCGCTCGCCAATTAAGGCTTCGAGACATGGGAGGCATAATAGTAGTAGATTTCATAGACTTGTCTTCTATCCAGAATCGTAAAAAGTTATTTGAGCATTTAAAAGAGGAAATGAGTCAAGACAGGGCAAAGCATAAAATTTTACCGCCTAGTCGATTTGGTCTTATTCAAATTACTCGTCAAAGAGTGCGACCAGAAATGAAAATTAAAACAAGGGAAGCTAACCCAAATATAAATGGTGAAGTAGAAGCTCCAATTGTTTTAATAGATAAAATCAACACAGAACTTAACAAAATTGTTAAGCATAAGCAATATAAAAGTGAACATGTTTTTTTACATGTTCATCCATTTATTGCTGCCTATTTGAAAGAAGGGTTTCCATCCATCCAACTCAAATGGTATTTTGAATATAAAAAATGGGTACGAGTTGTGCCTAGAGATGCATATCTCTACTTGAAGTTTAGTTTTATGGATAAAAACCAGAAAACGCTTCGAACATAGTTTTAAAACCACTATAAACATTTAGTTTATGGTGGTTTTTTTTTGAATTAACTTTACGGTGTGGAAAAAAAATCATATTCAATTAATGAAGCTCAAAAATTATTAGAAAATTATTGTGCTTATCAAGAAAGGTCACATAAAGAGGTTGTTGAAAAACTAAAGAAAATTAATATTATTCAAATTGGAATTGATCAAATAGTTGGCAATTTAATTCAAAATAATTATCTAAATGAAAGTCGTTTTGCAAAAAGCTTTGCTAGAGGAAAGTTTCGTATTAAAAATTGGGGTAAAAAAAGAATTATTTTTCAATTAAAACAACATCAAATAAGTGATTATAACATTAAGATTGCCTTACAAGAAATTGACGAAGTACAATACATAGAAACATTAAATCTGTTGAGTGAAAAAATATGGAAATCATCAAAGGAGAGTGTCTTATCTAAAAGGAAAATAAAATTCATTTCAGCACTACAATACAGGGGTTGGGAGGCAAATTTAATATACGATCAATTAAACAAATTTGAGAAAAACAAATAAACTTTTTAAATTAGTCTGACAATAAAATAAGTTTATTTTTACTCATTTCAATGGTTCCAGATTCAATTTTCAAAATAGTTTTACCTGCTATTTTTTCAAATTTATTTTTGAATTCATCACTTATTTTAAGATCACCCTCTATGGTAACAATTCCTCTTTTAAGACTTGAAACTACAGGAGCGTGATTATTTAGCATTTGAAAGTATCCATTTAATCCTGGAACAGATACTGAAAGAACTTCACCGCTAAAAAGTGTGGCTTCAGGGGATATGATTTCTAAATACATTATGATTCTGATAACATTTTTTCACCCGCTTCAATAGCATCTTCAATTGAACCTTTAAGGTTAAAGGCTGCCTCTGGAAGATGATCTAATTCTCCATCCATTATCATGTTAAACCCTTTAATGGTTTCTTTAATGTCAACTAGTACTCCTGGGATTCCTGTAAATTGTTCTGCAACATGAAATGGCTGAGAAAGAAAACGTTGAACTCTTCTAGCTCTTCCAACAGCTAGCTTGTCTTCTTCTGACAACTCTTCCATTCCTAGAATTGCAATTATGTCTTGTAGCTCCTTGTAGCGTTGAAGTAATTCTTTAACACGTTGGGCGCAATCATAATGCTCGTCACCTAAAATATCAGCAGTAAGTATTCTAGAAGTAGAATCGAGAGGATCAACAGCGGGATATATTCCTAGTTCAGAAATTTTTCTGGAGAGTACTGTTGTCGCATCTAAATGAGCAAAAGTTGTGGCTGGAGCAGGGTCAGTTAAATCATCGGCTGGCACATAAACTGCTTGAACTGAAGTAATAGAGCCTTTATTTGTAGAAGTAATTCGCTCTTGCATTGCTCCCATTTCAGTTGCCAATGTAGGTTGATATCCCACAGCGGATGGCATACGTCCTAATAGGGCTGAAACTTCAGATCCTGCCTGGGTAAATCTAAAAATATTGTCAACGAAAAATAAAACATCTTTTCCTTTTCCATCTCCAGCTCCATCTCTGAAATACTCAGCAATTGTAAGTCCAGATAAAGCAACTCTAGCTCTTGCGCCAGGGGGCTCATTCATTTGCCCAAAAACAAATGTAGCCTTAGATTCTTTCATTACAGATTTATCAACTTTTTTAAGATCCCAACCGCCTTCTTCCATAGAACGCATAAAATCATCTCCATACTTAATAATTCCTGACTCAAGCATCTCTCTAAGTAAATCATTACCTTCTCTTGTCCTTTCTCCAACACCAGCAAATACCGATAATCCTCCATGACCTTTAGCTATATTATTGATTAGTTCTTGAATTAAAACTGTTTTTCCAACACCAGCTCCACCAAATAAACCAATTTTACCGCCTTTTGCATAAGGCTCAATTAAATCAATTACTTTAATTCCTGTAAATAATACTTCAGTAGCAGTAGATAGTTCATCAAAAGCAGGAGCCTCTCTGTGAATAGAAAGTCCATCTTTTCCTGTTTTAGGAAGATTTCCTAGTCCATCGATTGCGTCTCCAATCACATTGAACAATCTTCCATATATTTCTTCACCTATAGGCATTTGAATAGGGTTGCCTGTTGCAACTACATCGGTTCCTCTACTAAGACCATCTGTTGAGTCCATTGAAACTGTTCGAACGGTGTTTTCTCCTATATGAGATTGAACCTCAAGCACTAAAATACTATCATCGGTCTTTTTAATTTCTAGTGAATCATAAATTCTAGGAAGTATGTTGTTTTCCCCCGAAAACTCTACGTCGACAACGGGGCCGATAATTTGTGAAACTTTTCCAGTGCTAATTGCCATAAGTGATCGATAAAATGATGTTATTCAAACTAATATAAATTCGAGTGCAAATATAAGAATGATTAACAAAATTTAAATTTTTATTTGCTTAAAATAAATCTAGTTTTTCACAAGCTTTCAATATTAATTTGAAATCAGTATCCTTTTTGTTTTGCTATACACTCTAAATGATAATTTGTATCCCCCAAAAGGTGTTGAACAACCCTTGCTCTTTTGAGGTAAAACCCAATATTAACGTCGTCCGTAACTCCAATCCCTCCGTGCATTTGAATTGCCTCATTTGAAGTTAGTTTTAAAACTTCTCCTAGTTTAGCTTTTGCTAAATGAGCATATTGTGAAAGGTTTTCATTCTCATCATCTATAGATTGTAATGCCTTTAAAGTAATAGACTTACAAAGCTCTATCTCACAAAAAAGATGTGCCGCTCTATGTTGTAATCCCTGATATGAGCCAATTTTAGTTCCAAATTGTTCTCTTTCTTTGATGTAGTCCATTGTCTGATTAAATGCTGCCTGAACACTTCCTAACATTTCACAAGAAAGACCTATTGCTCCAATATCAAGTATAGATTTAAGAATGGCCTTACCCTCTATTTCAATATCAAGCTGGTTTTTAGCAGGTACTTTAACATTATTAAATGAAATAGATGAATAGCTTCCAGCATCCATAAATACATCGTTTTTTATGTCGATTCCTTTGGATTTTGAATCAACAAGAAAAAGGCTAATCGATTCATCTAAACTAGCAACAACGATTAGGTAATCAGAATCACAGGCGTCTATTACCATCCTTTTCTTTCCATTAATAATAAAACTATCACCAGAAAGCGATGCTGATGATTCAACTGAATTTGGATCAAAAAATGATTTTTCATCAAGAGCCAAACTCATAAGTGTTTTTCCGCTCATCAACTCAGGAAGCCATTTAGCTTTAAGGGTTTCATTGTCTGATAGTCTAATTGCAGTTGCTGATAATAAAATTGAAGATATTAATGGAGACTTAGTTAGAGTTTTACCTGTTTCTTCCAGTATCTGGCCTAGTCCTGTATATCCAAAATCTAAACCGCCATAATTTTCAGGTATTGTTAAAGCAGTCCATCCCATTTCAACAAAACCTTCCCAAACTTTTGGATCATAGGACTGGTAATTATTATCTCTAAGTTCCCTAAAGCTTTCTATAGGAGAGTTAGTTAGTAAAAACTCACTTGCAGCTTCTTTAAGCATTTTTTGCTCTTCTGTTAAAGTTAATGGCATAATGTTTTATTTAAGATGGTAGATTAAGTACTCGTTTCGCAATAATATTAAGTTGAATTTCTGAAGTTCCTCCTTCAATTGTATTTCCTTTAGAGCGGCAAAATTTTCTAGCTACATTTGCATCATTATTTTCATTAGGGACCCACAATAGAGCGTCGTTCCCTCCTATCTGTATCAATAATTCTTCTCGCTTTACATTTAATTCTGTCCCATAGTATTTAAAAAAAGACGATAACGCGGCAGCCTGTTTTCCTGATTTGTCTTCATCCACAATTCTTTGAATTGTTAATTCAAAAATATTTTCATCCATTTCAAATTTCGCAATTTGAGTCCTCAAGAAGCTGTCATTTAATTGCCCTGAAGACAACCCAAGTTGATCTATAGCAATTTTACTTATTTCTTTTTTAATCTCGGTTCCTCCAACTCCACCAATCATTTGTCTTTCATGAGTTAATAGGTACTTAGCTATTGTCCATCCATCATTTAGTGTCCCTACCAAATTAGATTTTGGAACTTTAACATTATCAAAAAATGTTTCACAAAAAGGAGATTTTCCACTTATAAGTTTAATGGGCCTAACGCTTACACCTTGTGTTGACATGTCTATTAGTATAAAACTAATACCATTATGTTTGGGTACATCAGTATTTGTTCTAACTAAACAAAAAATCCAATCAGCATTATCTGCATAAGATGTCCAAACCTTAGAGCCGTTTATCAAGTAATGATCTCCCTTGTCTTCAGCTTTCATTTGAAGGCCTGCTAAATCACTTCCTGCGCTGGGCTCACTATATCCTTGACACCACCATATTTTACCCTCTACTATTTCAGGAAGATAATTTAGTTTTTGTTCTTCAGAAGCAAACTTCAAAAGAGCTGGACCCAACATAGCTATTCCAAAACTAAAAAGAGGTTTTCGGCATCCTAACCTTGCCATTTCTTGAGTTAAAATATTATTTTCCTCAGGACTTAAACCGCCACCACCATATTTCTTCTCCCAATAAGGAACTATCCATTTTTTTTCTAGCATTTTTTCAAACCATATTTTTTGGTCTTTACTAGTGAACTTGGCATTTCTACCTCCCCAGTACATGTCACTTGATCTTTTGACCGGCTCTCTCGCGCTCATTGGACAATTTTCTTCTAACCAAGCTCTAGTTTCTAAGCGAAAATTTCCTAAATCTACCTTTGTAGTTGTTTCCATGTTTTTTATAAATATATTTTAAAATAAACGATCAATTTTTCTTTTCTGAATTGCCTGAAAAGCCATTATTCCTAATAGCTCAACCCCTTTATCAAGCTCTTTAAACCTAGGGTCTTTAGTATATCCTTTTTGGTAACGATAATAAATTTGTTGAATAATTCCTGCGATTTTAAATAGTCCGAAAACAAAATAAAAAAGAACATTTTGAACAGATCGTCCAGAGTTTTCTCCATACAAGTGAACTAATTCTCCTCTGGATGGAATTCCTTTTAAATACGTAATGTTTAAATTTAACTTTTGGATCATTTCAGGGTCTGTTTCATGAATCCAGTAACCAAGACTGGTTCCCAAATCCATTAAAGGATCTCCTATGGTTGCCATTTCCCAATCTAGAACCGCATTCACCTTTACTTTATTGCCAATTTCAAACATAAGGTTGTCAAATTTGAAATCATTATGAATAAGACAAGCTTCTGAGTTATCAGGTATATTTTTTGATAACCAACTTATAGTTTTATCTATACCTGAAAAATCATGAGTTTTTGCGTTATTGTATCGTTTAATCCACCCTTTAACTTGCCTGATCACATAACCCTCCGGTCTTCCAAAATCTTGAAGTCCAATTTTTTGAATCTTTAAAGAGTGAATCTCAGAAAAAGTATTAACAAAGGAGCTAACTAAACTTGGTATTAAATTAGTTTTTGGCCAATCAGATTTGGGCTGTGAGCCTCTAA
Source organism: Candidatus Marivariicella framensis (assembly GCF_982709265.1). Lineage (NCBI taxonomy): Bacteria > Pseudomonadati > Bacteroidota > Flavobacteriia > Flavobacteriales > Flavobacteriaceae > Candidatus Marivariicella > Candidatus Marivariicella framensis. The sequence continues at coordinate 36,121 of NZ_CEXPNT010000003.1, forward strand.
AAATAGTTCCATTTACTTTTTCCATAATGTAAAATTCATTACCGATAATAGTTTTGTCATCGCAAAAAATAATTGGAAGAGGTGTTTTACTAAAATGGTCTTTTAATGCACTAAGTATTTTAAACTCGCGTTGCATGTCGTGTCCTGATTTTATATTTGCTCCATGAGGAGGTCTTCTTAAAACCATTTCTTGATCTCCCATTTTAATCAAGTAAGTCAGATTCGAGAATCCTGACGGATACTGCAAGAGCTCAAGGTTTGAATTGTTATTTAAGTTTTTACGTAAATACTCTTCTAAAGAACCTAAGTTAATTAACTCATCTTTACGAACATTACCAGCTTGATCTAAATTGTACACAATACTCTTTTTAATTTTTTTATTAGACAGAATATTCTTTTAAGATTTGTCTAGCTAATCTACTCTTATGAACTTCATCAGCACCATCATAAATTCTAGCAGCCCTCTCATGTCTATAATAAGAAGCTAAAATTGTATCATCCGTAATTCCTTTGGCTCCATGAACTTGAATTGCACAGTCTATAACTTTTTGAAGAACATTAGCACAGTAAAATTTAATTATTGAAATTTCATTTCTTGTTTTATAAGCCCCTTGTATATCAATCTTATGGGCTGCGTCCTGAACTAATAAACGAGCAGCATTAATTTCTGCTCTACATTCAGAGATCCAATTTTGAATTGTTTGCTTATCTGCTAATTTTTTTCCATGTGCAAGTTCACGTGATAATGCCCTTTTACACATTAAATCAAAAGAACGCTCACATATTCCTATCCATCTCATGCAGTGATGTATCCTTCCAGGACCAAGTCTTTTTTGGGCAATTGAAAAGCCTTCACCATCAGTCCCTAAAACGTTTGCTAAAGGAACCTTTACATTGTGAAATTTAATTTCTGAGTGGCTTTCCCATCCTCCTCCTGGATGTCCCATTATTTGAATATTTCTTACAAATTCCAAGCCTTCGGTTTTTGTTGGCACAATAATTTGACTTGCTTTTTTATGAGGGTTGTCAGAGTCTGGATTTGATACTAACATTACTATTGCAAACTCAGCACCATCAAACCCTGAGGTGAACCATTTATGACCATTTATTATATAATTATTTTCTTTTATCTCTGCAGTGGTTCCCATGTTCACTGGATTAGAGCCTGCAAAATCTGGTTCAGTCATAGCAAAGCAGCTCCGAGTTTCACCCTTTAATAATGGCTCTAAATATTTTTCTTTTTGTTCTTTAGTTCCAAATTCAATAAGAATTTCCATATTTCCTGCATCTGGCGCTTGACAATTAAATACATAATGTCCATATGGGCTTGCACCTAATATTTCACTTACCTCACCATGTTGTGCGTTAGTTAAACCTAGTCCCCCATAATCCTTAGGTATCTGAGGAAGCCATAGTCCTTGAGCTTTTACTTTATCTCTTAATTCATTAAGTTTTGGGAGTTTTTCATCCCATTCACAGTTTAAAATCCAAGGCTCTAATGGGTACAATTCATCTTTAACGAATTTGGTAATTTTTAATTTTATTTCTTCTAAATTCATTGATATTTTTAATTATTTTCCTTTAAAATTCGGTTTTCTTTTTTCTATGAAAGCCGTTACACCTTCTTTTAAATCGTGACTTTTAAAAGCCAAAACTTGACGTTGAGCTTCAAAAGCAATAGTACTATCTAGATCATTATTCATTGAATGAACGATATCTTCTTTTGTTATTCCAATTGCTAAAGTTGGTCTCTTTGCTAATTCTTTAGCCCAGTCTATAGCCTCATTTACTATTTTTTCATTTTCAACTACTTTATTAGTCAAGCCTAACTCTAGACATTCTGACCCCATGATTTTTTTACCACTTATTGCAATTTCAAAGGCCTTACTGTATCCAACTTGTCTAGAAAGAAGCCAGCTTGCACCACCGTCGGGACCTAATCCTATATTAACAAAAGCATATAAAATAGCACTTTTATCACTCATTACTCTTAAGTCACAAGCTAGAGCAAAAGCAGCACCAACTCCTGCTGCAGTTCCATTAATTGCCCCAATTATTGGTTTGTTGAGATTAAAGAATTGATTCATTAAGGGTTGGTATTGAGCAATTATATAATCTCTTCTTTGTTCTGGAGTTACTTGCTCCCCAAAAACAGTCATATCAGCTCCTGCACAAAACCCTCTACCTGCTCCAGTCATAACAATTGCTCTTACAGATTCATCATCTTTTGCTTTATTTAACGATTCAGAAATTCCGTCAACCAAGTCTTGATTTACTGCATTATATCGGTCAGGTCTATTTAATGTGATTACTGCAACACCCTCATCTATATTATATAATACTGCTTTATTCATGATTTATTTTTTATAGGCTAAAGCTAAAAATTCTGCTATACAAGCAGGCTTCTCCTGTCCCTTAAGTTCAATTATTACTTTCATTTTATATTTAGCACCCTTTGGATTTGCATCAAATTCCATTAATGAAACTCTTCCTCTATATTTTGATCCAGAAGGAGTTGCATTGGTAAACCTTACTTTGTCTAATCCATAATTAATAACCATACCAACATTATTAAGCTCATAACTATCAAACATTATCTTAGAACACATTGATAGCATTAAAAATCCATGAGCTATGGTTGTCTTATAAGGTGACTCTTTTTCACTTTTTTCCTTATCGATATGTATCCATTGATGATCCCCTGTTGCATCAGCAAAAATATTTATTTTTTCTTGATCCATTGTATACCAGTCAGTTAATCCCAGTTCATTTCCTACTTGACTTTTTAACTCATCAATAGAATTGAATTTGGATTTGTAAGCATCGTTGTTTTTTGATTCCATAATATCTTTATTAAATTGTCATATGACCTCCATCAGCATTATAAACCCCTCCCGTTGAATAACTTCCTGCTGAAGAAGCTAAATAAACAGCTAAACCACTCATTTCAATAGGCTCAGCGACTCTTCCCGCTGGAAGTTGATTTTTGATTTGGTTAAGTATTGCTTCATTTTTCCATAAAGCTGAACTAAATTTTGTTTTTATTAATCCAGGACAGATTGCATTTGAGCGAACACCATGTTTTCCCCATTCTTTAGCCTGAACTTGAGTAAGCATTATAACCGCTGCTTTAGTAATACTATAGATTCCCAATCCAAGACTAGGCTTCAAGCCCTCAACACTTGCAATATTTATTATTGATCCGCTTTTTTCTTTTTTCAAATATGGAAAACATAAATTACTTAGATCAAAAACAGATTTAAGATTGACATTAAGCATTTTATCATATACCTCACTACTCATGTTTTCTAAAGAATCGTAAACAGGGTTAATTGCTGCATTATTAACTAAAATATCTATTTTACCATAGGAATCAATCGTTTTTTGAACTAGATTTTTTCTCTGATCTTCATCACCAACATGACAAGATTGGCCCATCGCAGTAAATCCTTCTTTATTGAATTGCTGCGCGACCGATTCTACTGCATTTTGATCTCTACTACTTAATACAACTTTAGCTCCGTACTCTGCTAAACCACGAGCTATTGCTAGACCAATTCCTTTACTAGAACCAGTAACAATGGCAACTTTCCCTTTTAATTCAAATAATTTTCTTGTGCTCATAATTATATAAGATTACATTGGCATTGCTCCTCCATTTGCATGAAGAGTAATTCCATTAATAAACGATGCTTCTTTTGAAGCTAAAAATAAATAAGAATAACCCATGTCTTCGGGTGTTCCTATTCGTCCAACGGGTATTTGAGCTATTCCAGCTTTAATAATTTCTTCTGGCATAGAATCTGACATTACAGATTTGATAAACCCTGGAGCAACAGCATTTACGGTTACGCCAAATCTTCCTACTTCTTTACATAAAGCTCTTGTAAAACCAGAAACACCTGCTTTAGTTGCTGCATAATTTGCTTGACCAAAAGCTCCCTGAAATCCATTAATTGATGAAGCTGATATAATTCTTCCATAGCCTGCATCTCTCATGTGAGGAAGAACAGCTTGAGTGGTGACAAAAAGAGCATTTAGGTTTATGTTGATTACTGTGTTCCACTCTTCAGAAGACATTTTTAAAAAAGAACGATCACGAATAACCCCTGCGTTATTTATTAAGATGTCTATTTTTCCGTGTTTTGAAATAATTTCTTCTACAGCACTACCGACACTTTCAGTACTAGTAATGTCAACTTTTTGAAAAAATATAGATCCCCCATTAGAGGATATTCGATTTGCAGTTTCTTCACCTGAATCAAGAACATCCCAAAGAGCAACAGTTGCTCCAGCTTTACAAAAAATTTCACAAATTCCTTCGCCAATACCTCTGGCTCCACCAGTAATAATAGCTATTTGACCTTCTAAACTGTACATGTTATTTAATTTTTTATTTTTAATTAATATTATATTTTACAACTACATTATTTAAATTACTTCCCGTCCATAAAGAACCTCCATATTCAATAGCCGAAGTTAGCCAATTTGTTTGACCTGTTGAGTCTTGAAGATTATAAAGTATTTTTCCTTTTTCATCGACTCCAATAACAAAGTCACAAGGTTTTGAAGAGCTAGGGTTTCTAACTGAACTTGGCCTAATTCTGAATTACGACCCATTCTTGCGATTGGATACTCTTCCATATAACCACATCCACCAAACATTTGTGTAAACATTCAAAAGCAACTTTATCTGAAAGCTTGGTAGCTAAAAGCTTAGCTATTTATACTATTCGGTGTTTTAAAGCACCGGAGCCTATGTCGGCAGCTATTACCTTATGCCCAGAAGCAGAAAGAGCAACGACTGTTGCTCTTTCTATTCCTTTTGCTGCGCCTGTAACAAAGACGACTTTATTTTTAAAATTCAATAGTCTTTAAATTAGAAATTAAACCCTGCTTTTAAGACAACTGTTCTTTCAATAATTGGCATACCTGGAAATGCTCTGTATTTTTGATCGAATAAATTAGTAGCAGCTATGTCAAGTTGAATTGGTCCAACTTTTTTTCCAATACTAAAATCAACCAGATTCTTCTCATCGGTAGTTCCACCGAAAAAACCTTGATTCGATTCAAAAGAATCATCATGTTGGAATGAAATACTTGCTCTAAACCCATTATCTCCTACTAGTCTTGCGCCAAGTCTATATTTCCATAATGGAGCATTTAAAAATTGTGGAAAAAGTAATCCATCATCTCCATAATCACCTGGAGTCCAAACGTTTTGACTTAACCATGAAGCATTACCCCAAAGTGTTAAGTTTTTAGTAGCAGAAAAATCAACCGAAAGATCTGCTCCGTAATGACTTCTTACTGCATCATCATAAGAACGATATCCAGCAGAAACATGAGTAATTCCATCATTAGCAGGAACACGATTTGATTCTACAGATCCCATTGCTTGAAAAGAATAAGTTCCATCTGCTTGTAACACACCACCACCTAAAGCAGCTAGTCCGTCACCTCCTATTGTGTATGCTCCTCCAGCAAATCCAGCTAAGCCTCCAACAACAGTGGCAACCTGGGATGGTAACTCACTAGCGATACCACCAGCAATCAATCCAGGGCCAACACTTGCTTGAGTTCCTGCAATTGCATTTGCTAAATTTGGCATAGGAGCTACAGTCGCTCCAATTAATGCAGAAATAGCTGCCGCAGTAGCGGCATCTAATCCATTAGCTGAAAGACTTTCAAAAGTAATACCAGCACCAGCTAGTTGAGTCGCTGCAGCCTGATATCCAGCTGTTACTTGTTGTACTATTCCGCCGTTTACAGCAGCTGTAACTCCAGCAGTTACTAAAGGAAGAAGTGCAGCTGTAACAGGAGCAGTAACTCCGGCAGCTACATCAGCTCCGACCTGAGCACCATAGGCAGCTGAATCAAAACCAGTCAAACCAAATGTCGGTGCAAGTGCAGTAAATTGTGTAAATCCATTTAGATTATAGCTGTATACATCTAAACCAACCGCCCATTTGTCTTCTATTAATCCTTTATAACCAACTTCCCACGTTTCAACTGTTCCAAGACGTGCTTTTCCTGCATCAGTTCCATATGCCATTGTTTCGGAAGGGTTAAATAAGTTGAATCCTCTAAATGTACCATTCACGCCCGCTGGGCCTCCAGCAGCATTATAACCTGATAAAAAGCCTTCAAGAATAGGAGCAAACGGTGCTAAAGCAGAACCATCATATCCTAAAGCAGCGTTTGGAACAGATAAAGCTCCTACGGCTCCTGCAGCAGATAAAGCTCCAACACCCCCAGTTATAACTGCATTTGGCAGTCCAGGTGTAGCAACGGGTAGGCTAATTCCTAATCCAGCAAGTTCAAATACCTGTTGTGCTGGTGGAGCAAAAGTTTGTTCTGAAGTTTGACCCGATAACCATACATCATACACACCAGGTGAAAGTATAGCAACTGGAAAATCAATAAATGTTTGAAGAGCAGAAGGACCATAAGTCGCTACACTATATGAAGCACGAAATGAATTTCTTGGATCAGGTTTGAAAACAAGTGCAACTTTAGGAGCAAATTTTCCTTCGTCTATAAAGTTAAGTTTGTCGTACCTTCCTGTGTAAGTCAGTGTAAGTTGATCTGATAAATCAGTAGTTCCTTGAAGGTAAGCCCCAGCTATCAGAAAATCATCATCAGCCTCATTTCTTCCGTAAAGAGTGTTTGCAGTATCAGAACCATTATTACGATAGTCGAATCCAGCAATAAAACTTGAATTTAAAGAAGGGATTTCAAAATTATATTGAACCTGTGCTTCTAAAGCTGTTCTTTTCGCTACTTGACGAAAACCTGTTCCATATAAGAAAGTTGGGTTTTTTTCATCTCCACCATCATTAGTATTATAGTAAGCATTCATAAACCATCTTCCACTATTTATACGAGCTTGAGCCCAATAGTCATTCCCATTAATTTGACCGTATCCCTGTGCGTTAAAAAACAGTCCATTTCCATTTGCCATACCAGCGGCAAGGAATCCTGTTGTAGTTGAACTAGGACGAAATTCCATATGAATATTTGCTGAATAATTAGAATATTCATTTAAAAGTGGGTTTCCATCTCCATCAGGGTCTAAGTCACTCTCCCCTAACAATAGCGTTCCAGCTGAATTTCCATCTACTACTCCGTCTTTAATAGCCGGTTGACTAACAGTTTTAAAAAGGTCAGAAATCACACCTGCGTCAGCAACTGGATCTAATTTAAATTCATCTCCTTTAGCATATCTAGCATTTATTTTCCATCCAAAAGTTCCACTAGAATTTGACTGAGCATGTCTAATTGCTCCACCTGTTCTGGCTTGACTTCCAGCAAAGATTTCAGCAGAAGTTCCTGGATAATCAATCGCACTTTTAGTTATAAAGTGAACGATACCTGAGGTAACATTTGGTCCATAAAGAGCACCCGCTGGACCTCTTACAACTTCTATTTGTTGTAAATCAAGACCAGAAATTCCAGACTGATATGTTAAAAATGTTCCTGCAGATGGTGATACTAAAAATCTGTAATCCATCATAACGAATGTACCTGTTCCAAAAACTCCAGCACCAGCTCTCATTTCTAAATTTAATGAGTTTGCAGATTGTTGCTGAAGTTGAACTCCAGGAACATTAACCAATCCAGCAACTGGATCCTGTACATAAGGAGAGTTTTGAATGTCCGCAGAACTTAATATTGAAACAGAAGCAGGAGAGTTTTGAACACTTTCTGGTCTACGAGAGGCAGAAACGACAATTTCATCCAACTTAGTCCCTGAGGCCATAGATACATTAACTTGTTGATCAGCACTAGTAACCTCTATAGTTTGAGATCCAAAACCTACGGAACTAATCACTAAATTAAATGGTAATGCTTGACTGGTTGTAATTGTATAATTTCCATCAAAGTCAGAAACTACACCTTGATTTGTGCCTTGAACTACAATATTAACACCTGGTATAGGGTCGTTATTGCTATCTACTACTGTTCCATTTATTGTGTTTTGCGCAATAGCAAAAGGGGCAATTAATGAAAAGGTAAAGGCTAATAAAGTCTTAATAAACGTTGTTTTCATGATTTATTTATATAAAGTTTGATTTTTTAATTACGATAAAAAATTAAGTATTTTATTTATCATTGGTTTTAATATTGGGCTTGACATGTCATGACCCATTGCCCGAATATAGTATTTTTTAGCGTTCAAATGAAATTTTAAGTGATTTTTCGCATGTGTAATTGGAGTCAAAGGGTCGTTAACTCAATGAATTACAATAGTTTGTGCTTTTATTTCATGTGGCCTGTGTAATCTTTATTTAGACAATTTTATTGCATGAATATGGTGGTTTTTACTGGTGGATTGAAACCATTATGATGTTTAATTTCATAACAAACAACTTGAATCATTTGTTTCAAATCCATTGGAAATCCTCTCTTGCCCCAATTGAGCAATTTGAATTCTAGATTTCACGGTTTTTTCATTGTATGGGTATTCAGTATTTTTAACTATTAATTTTGGTGATTCATTGAATTTTAAATCATCAAATTCAGTAATTGATGAGATTTACTTATAATTAAGTATGAAAAAATCAAATTATTCCCATACAATTGAAGAAGGATTTTCATCCCATTTCAAATAGTTTTCCATATATTTTTTATCAATCGCAGGACGTTTAACTTTTAAAGTTGGAGTAACTAATCCATTCTCAACAGTCCATGGATCTTTAACTATAACAATAGTCGATATTTTTTTATACGACTCCAGTTCTGAATTAATCTTTTTCAAATCCTCAGTAAATAATTTTTCAAATTCAGACTTATCAGTTTTACTTCCTATTTCTGATAGGTGTACTAAAAGTATAGGCTGGGAATTTCCTAATCCTACAATACACATTTGCTCGAATTCGTTATACTTTCCAAAATAATACTCCAAAGGCAATGGCTCTATATATTTGCCTTTAGATGTTTTAAAGTTATCCTTAACTCTTCCAGTGATAAATAAAAAGCCGTCATCATCAACATAGCCCTGATCTCCTGTGTAAAGCCAACCGTCAATAAGAGATTCGTTTGTTGCCTCGGGAGCTTTGTAATATCCCTCCATTAGGAAAGTACCTTGCATTAAAATTTCATCATTTTCAGTATTAATTTTAATAGAAACTCCTTCCTGAGGAATTCCAACAGAACCTGGCCTGTCCCAAACATCATCTGCTAGCTGATTACTGATTGCACAATTTTCGGTCATACCGTAACCGTTTACAATATTTATACCGATAGCTCGATACCAATTTCTTTGAGAGGTTTGCATGGGGGCGGCTCCAGACACTTTTGCTCTTGCTCGACTCAAGCCTAGTTTTTTAGTGAGAACTTTTTTTATTAGCGATCTAACAAGTGGAATACTTAAAAGTATATTTAACTTTTTTTGTGAGAACTTTCCTAATATTCCCATTTGAAATTTTGTCCAAATTCTAGGGACTGCAAAAAAGACTGTAGGCTGAACAGAACCTAGGTTTGCTCCAAAGGTATCCAGAGATTCTGCAAAAGAAATTGTACCTCCAAATCTAAACGCAGTAAATTCTACAACAATTCTTTCTGCAATATGATTCATGGGTAGATATGAAAAGAAATGATTATTACCATTATAATCAATCTTAAGAGGATTTGTGTTTTCTGAAATTATCTTAGTTGCTTCATTTGCCCTATAGGATAAAACTACTCCCTTAGGTTTTCCGGTCGTTCCAGAGGTGAAGATTATTGACCATGTATCTGATAATTTTGGTATATGGGGGCTTGAAAGCGGTTCATGCTTATTTATGAATTCAAACCATGAATGTCCTCTATCAATTGAAGAATGATCTTTGTAGGTTGGAAAAGCAATAACAGGCATTTCTTGTGGAATAAAAGATTTTATATCCTCCCAATTTTCTATTTTACCAACAAATAAAGCATCTACATCTCCAAAATCTAAAAGTCCTCCCAATTCTTTTCCAGTTAGTGTTGGAAAAAATGGAACAGAAATATATCCTGCCATCATTATTGCTAAATCTGCAATAACCCATTCTCTGCAGTTCTTAGAAATTAACCCTATGTGAGCATTCGGCTTTAGTCCAAGAGATTTAATTCCTGTAGCTAACTTTCTTGCCATCTGTCCTGTTTCTCCCCATGTATATTCTTCCCATTGATCACCAAAAGGTTGCCTTAAAAAAGTTTTGTCTTTTTGTGTTTTTTCTAGTTCATAAAATTTGAAATCAAAATGTGTTTGTGCAGTCATTTTTTTGGTTGGTATTTAAGTTTTACTATTCCTATTGCTTGCCACCCTCCACCTGTATAAAGCAGGTAATGTTGTCCATCAGTATGCTAAAACACATAGGGATATCTTAGGGGTTAACAATATAAGGATTTTATATAATTGAGCTAAACTTTTAAGTGATGTATCCAACCCCAAAGCTTAACTAAAATAAAAGAATATAAAAAGTTGAAAAATAGCATCTTTAATTCCTTGAGCACCAAAACCTAAAACATTAAAGAGTTTTTAATCTTTTAGATGGCTTTATAAGGTTTGATTTTTAGATTTATAGAAAGGAGATTGAAAATTTTTAAAAAATTGTATCTGATATACAGTTTTTTTTAATATTTTAGTAGTATAAATGCTATATTTTGCTTAATTCATTAAATAAAACTAAGAAAAAAATTTTACTCACCTCTATAGGTCTGTTTAATGAACGAGGTGTTTTTCATGTTCTAAATCAGGAAATTGCAAAAGCCTCAGAAATTAGCCTTAGTAATTTTAATTATCATTTTCCAACAAAAAAAGATTTAGTCTTATTTGTTTGTGAATATATGAGATCTACTTTAAATAAGAGAATAGCTGAGAACAAACTTCTTATTAATGACTCGACCCCCCTAGATGTAGCTAGAATTTATTTAGAATTTGAAAATAAATTTAAATTTTTTTACTTAGACACTCACAATATTCTTAAATCTTACAAGGCTCTTGATAAAGAAATGGAATTTCAAATACATGAAGCGGTTCAATTATTCAAGAATATGATTTATGTTGGAGTGGGAAAAGGCGACATGGTTCATGGACCCGGTATTGTTGAGAGCACTTATGAAGAACTTTCCAATCAAATATGGATGACTTGTCACTTTTGGTATGTTCAGTCTCATTTCAAACATGAAAAAGAAAATATTGTAAATAAAGGACTAAAAGCGTGTTATGGTCTTTTAGCGCCATACTTAACTCCTAAAGGAATTGATGGGTACAAAGAGTTTTTAAACGATTTAAATAAATAAAAATAATTATGAGAGAGGCAGTAATTGTTTCAACATCAAGAACCCCTATTGGAAAAGCATACAAAGGAGCATATAATAATACTAACGGTCCACAATTAGGTGGATTCGCAATTAAAAATGCTGTTGAAAAAGCAGGAATAAATCCTGAAGAAATTGATGATGTAATAATGGGATGTGCAATGCAACAAGGAACTACTGGGGGAAATATTGCTAGGTTAGCTGCTTTGTCTGGAGGACTCCCGTATTCAGTTAGCGGAATGAGTATAGACAGGCAATGTTCCTCTGGAATGATGGCGATAGCTACAGCTGCAAAACAAATTATTGTTGATGGGATGAATACTGTTATAGGTGGAGGTCTTGAATCAATAAGTCTTGTTCAGAATAAGACTATGAATACAAACAGAATGATTGATGAGGAATTAGTCAAGAAGCATAAAAGTATTTATATGCCTATGCTTCAAACTGCAGAAGTTGTTTCTGAGCGATATAATATTTCAAGAGAGAAACAAGATGAATATGCATTACAAAGTCAGATGAAAACTGCAGCAGCTCAAGAATCTGGAAAATTTCAAAATGAAATTGTACCAACAACAACTGAAATGGCAGTCTACAACAAAGAGACTGGAGAAACATCCTATGAAATTATTACGCTAGATAAAGATCAAGGAAATCGTCCTACTACCTCAATAGATGGCTTAAATAGCCTGAAGCCTGTAATTGAAAATGGATATATTACAGCAGGAAATGCGAGTCAGCTTTCTGATGGTGCATCTGCGTGTTTACTCATGGAAGGGAAAACAGCAGCTAAAAACAATCTGAAACCTTTAGGTATATATAGAGGAATTTCAGTAGCAGGATGCGCACCTGATGAAATGGGTATTGGACCTATATTTGCAATTCCAAAATTACTAAAACAGCATGGTCTTACTATGGATGATATTGGTCTTTGGGAGCTAAATGAAGCTTTTGCAGTGCAAGTTATATATTGCAGAGACCAGCTAGGTATTCCAGAAGAACTATTAAATGTAAATGGAGGAAGTATTTCAATTGGACATCCTTATGGAATGTCTGGATCAAGAATGGTAGGTCATGCATTAATTGAAGGAAAAAGAAGAGGAGCAAAATATGTTATTTCAACAATGTGTATTGGAGGAGGAATGGGTGCTGCTGGACTTTTTGAAATAATATAAAAATTAATTTATAAATAGATCTATGAGAAAAAGTATTTACATATTTATGAGGTCTATAATGCAATTTGGTTTTTATTTTTACTTTAAAAAAATTACCGTTTACGGAAAAGATAAAATTCCTAAAAATGGCGGTATAATATTATCTCCTAATCATCAAAATGGTATTATTGATCCTTTTATAGTTGGTGTAAACTTCGGAAGAACAATAACTTCTTTAACACGCGCTGATGTTTTTGGAGGGTCTTTTCATTGGCTGTTTACGGCAATGAATATGATCCCCGTATATAGAATTAGAGATGGATATGCTAGCTTAAAAAACAATAATTCTATTTTTGAAAAATGTTATGAGCTTTTAGGAAAAGGTAACCCTGTTCAAGTTTTTTCTGAAGGAAAACAGCATGAGAATTATTTTTTAATGCCTATTTCAAAGGGAAGCAGTAGGCTGGCTTTAACTGCCCAGAAAAAAAATCCAAAACAAAATATATACATCTTACCAATAGGAATTAATTATAGCAATCGGAGAAATCCTTTATCTTTTATACATCTTGTTTATGGAGAGCCTATCCTAGTTAAAGATCATCTAGATGAAAGTCTTTCAGAAGTAAAACAAATAAATAATCTAAGAGACCTCTTATGTGATAGAATGAAAAAATGTTTGTGGCTTCCAAATAAAAGTGAAGGCTATTTAAATCAATGTTCTGTGATCAATAATTTGAAAGGAAATGAATCTTTTAATGAGATAAGGGACCGGGTTAAGGAATCAAAGGAATTTAAAATATCAAGATCTTTAACATTACTTGAAAAAATATTTGGGAGCCTTGGGTATATTTTAAATGCTCCAGTTCTTTTAATCACAAAGAGTATTCTATCAAAATTTGAAGATATAGTTTATTACAGCACTATAAAATTATATTGTGGTCTGTTTTTACTCCCATTATGGTGGCTTTTTATGCTGTTTATCATTTCTTTTATAGGATTAAAATATGCCATACTATCAGTTTTTATAGCTATTTTTTGTTTATACATAAGACAAAACAATCAAAATATAATTTTTAATAAATAAAAACTATATAGATCTTTATTTTGTCAATATTAACTTAAGATAATATTAATAAAATAGATTAAAACTATTAATATAATTTATATAATAGATTAAAACTATTAATATTGTTATATTTAGTCTTTGTAACTTTAAAAAATGAAAGATTTAATAATCATTGGCGCGGGCCCAATAGGATTAGCTTGTGGTATTTCCGCACAAGAAGAAGGTTTAAATTATATAATAATTGAAAAGGGTACTTTGGTTAATTCATTATTTAACTACCCTTTAAATATGACATTTTTTTCAACTTCAGACAGACTTGAAATAGGAACTATCCCTTTTATCTCTCAACAGCCCAAGCCAACTAGATCTGAAGCTCTTGAATATTACCGAAGAGTAGCCTCATCCAAGAAATTAAAAATAAATCTATATGAAGAAATATCTAGCATAACAAAATCAAATGTGGGTTTTAATGTTATTACCTCGAAAAACAAGTATTCATCAAAAGCAGTAATTATTGCTACAGGGTTTTATGACTTTCCTTATTTGTTAAATATTCCCGGAGAAAGTCTTCAAAAGGTAAAACACTATTATTCTGAACCTCATCCTTATTTTGGAATGGATCTTGCAATTATAGGGTCAGCAAACTCAGCAGTTGATGCTGCACTTGAAACTCACAGAAAGGGGGCCAAAAGTGTTACTATGATAATTCGAGAAAAAGAAATTGGAGAAAATGTTAAATATTGGGCTAGACCTGATATTATAAATCGAATTAAAGAAGGAAGCATAAAGGCGTATTTCAACTCCAATGTTAAGAAAATAACTGAAGAAGATATTTTAATTAGATCTCCAGAAAAAGAGTTTTCCATTAAAAATGATTTTATTTTAGCCATGACTGGCTATCAACCTAACTTTAAACTTCTTGAAGACTTAGGAGTGAATTTTAAAAGTGATGAATATAGAACTCCCGTTTATAATGAAAAAACTATGGAGTCAAATGTGAAAGGAGTTTATTTAGCTGGTGTAGTTTGTGGAGGGCTGAAAACAAATAAATGGTTTATAGAGAACTCTAGAGAACATGCTCCAAAAATAATTCAAAATATATTCAAAGGCTAGACAAATTTTCTTATTGCCAAGACACTCCCAAGATGAATACCGTCATGAAACAAGACAAATGTAAAGGCAGATTCAAAACTATCAATCACCTGATTTGTTGAAGTAGTGAAAGAATAGTATTTTTTAAATATAGAATTCTTGATGTCCTCATCTAAAAAGTCTAATGTAGAAAAAAGTAAAGTTTTAATCTCTTCTAAGTCTTTATCAGTAGCTGGAATTTTAGGAAAAGTCCCTTTGTCATAATTGATTACCCATTTTTGATCAATATGAATATTGTTTCCTGAAAGCGAATACATTAATCTTTGCTGAACAACAATACAATGAGCTAAATTCCAGAAAATTGAATTATTAAACCCCTCTGGAATATTATTTAGCTGATCCAACGTATAACTGTTCAATATTTTATAGAAAATTTTTCTGTTGTGTTGTAAAATTGATCTTTGTGGTTCCATAATTTAAAAATGTTATTAAATTTATAAAATTTGATCATATAAATAACCCTCGAATAAATGAATATTTTAGTTATCCCAGACTCATTCAAAGGAAGTCTTTCGTCAGTTAAAGTTTCAGATGCAATATATGATGGAGTTAAAAAAATATTACCCAATTCTTCTATAAAAAAAATTCCATTCTCTGATGGAGGCGAGGGAGCTATTGACCTACTAAACCAAATTGGGGGTGGTGAAGTTGAGTATGTTAATACTGAAAACTCTATAGGATTAAAAATAAAAGCCCCTATTTATTGGTTGGAAAAAAATAAAACAGCTTGGATTGAACTATCTCAAGCCTCTGGACTAAGCTCTCTTAGTAAAAAAGAGATGAATCCTATGAAAACAAGTACTTTTGGATCAGGAATTCTTATAGATTATGCCTTAAAAAATGGATGTAAAAAAATTTATATTGGACTTGGAGGAAGCTCCACTCATGATCTTGGAAGTGGAGTATTCATGGCTCTTGGTGGAAAATTATTAAATAAAAATTTTCTTCCAATATTAAGAGGTGGACAAGGTCTTTTAAATTGTGAAAAAATTAATTTTAATACTCTAAATCCAAAAATTAAAAACTGTGAAATAATTTTAGCTGTTGATGTAAATAATAAATTGTTAGGACCAAATGGAGCTGCTAAAACTTATTCTCCTCAAAAAGGAGCTAATACTAAGATGGTTGAAAAACTTGAACGTGGATCAATCAAGTTTGCAAAACTTATTCAAAAAACTACAACTAAAGATATATCAAAAATTAAAGGAGGCGGGGCTGCTGGTGGTGCTGCTGCTGGACTTTATGGATTAATAAATGCTGAAATTAAAAGTGGGTTTGAAATTTTAGATAAATTAATTGATTTGGAATCTCATATTTCTAGTACAGATTTAATTATTAGTGGAGAAGGTCATTTAGATCACCAAAGTTCTTTTGGTAAATTAGTTGGCCAAGTTGGTGTATTAGCAAAAAAAAATAAAAAAATATTAATATGCATTGCAGGTAAGGTTAGTTTAAAAACCGAAGAATGTAAGGCTATTGGAATAAGTAATGCATGGACCTGTAGACCTGATAGTTATACTTTAAAAAAATCCATGGATAATGCTTATGATTTAATTAAAAAAAGTACTGAAAAAGCCATTAAACATTATATAAGTCAACAAAAATGCACATAGAAATTTTATTTATTACGCTTACTGTTGCGTGGATAATCCTTGGAACTTCTTTTCTAAAATTGCACCCTGTACTGGTACTTTTAATTGGATCTTTATTTTTAGGAGTTTGTCTGGAAATTAAACTTATTAATATCACGTTTGAAATTTTTGAGGGATTTGCTTTAACTTCAAAAAAAATAGGGCTACTCATATTGTTTGGAACACTAATAGGAACTTCGCTTGAAAAAAGTGGAGCCACATCAGTAATTTCATTAGGAATATTGAAAAAATTTTCAAAACTTCCATTGACATATGTAGTCAGTTTAACTGGTTTTATTGTTTCTATTCCAGTCTTTTGTGATGCTGCTTTTGTTATTCTTTCAACATTAAACAAAAAACTATCTGAATTAAGTAAAAGTTCTAAAACTACATTAACTGTTGCTCTTTCAACTGGGCTATTTGCACCACATGTTCTTGTCCCCCCCACCCCTGGCCCCTTAGCTGCTGCTGCTACTTTAGATTTAGAAAATATTTTTTTACTTTTTATTTGCGGAGGAATTTTAGCTTTAATTCTTGCGCTTGTTGGTGCTTTTTATTCTGAAAATTTTATTGAAAAAAGTAATGTTCTTTCTAAAGAAAATATACAATCACTATTAAGTCAATCACAATCAGAAAGTTTTTTGAGTTTTAAATTGGCAAGTTCTCCTATTTGGGTTCCAATTTTATTAATGTCATTAAGACCATTGATTAACACAAAGTTTAGTTTTTTGAGCTCTCCAATATTCGCTCTCTTTATTGGAGTCGTTATTTCATTATATATTTCAAAAAAAACAAATCTTAAATATTTATTAACTACTTCAATTAAACAAGCCATTCCTATCATTGCTATAACTGGGATGGGAGGGGCATTAGGTAGTGTAATTCAAAACATAGACGTTGTCTCCTGGTTTAAAGAAATGAATTCCATTTCCTCTTTAGGAATTATAATTCCTTTTTTAATTGCAGCTACTCTAAAAACAGCTCAAGGGTCTTCTACTGTAGCAATCATAACTACCGCTTCAATTATAGCACCTATGCTTGCAGTTTTTGGTTTGGAAAACGAAATCGGTAAAGTTGGTGCAATTCTAGCAATTGGTGTTGGTTCAATGACAATATCACACGCTAATGACTCGTACTTCTGGATAGTCTCTCAAATGGGCGGTTTAGACGTTAAAACCGCATATAAAACTCATACGATTGCAACTTTAATTCAAGGATTAATTGGTATTGTTTTGTTATTGATTATCTACAATTTACTTGTGATACTTTAAGCTAATACTTAGTATAGTAAATTTCTAATTCAACCTTTTTTTCTTTTAAGGCTTCTTCTGGGTGAGACCCAATTAATTTAATTCCAAAAGGATTTAAAATTCCTGTTGCTGGAAGTTTAATTTGCTGATCTTTAGAATTAACCGCCTTTTTAATAGCTAGGGCTGAAATATTAGCTCCAGATATAAGCGCTAATGAAGAGTTTACAGAGTCCTTCCTAATGATTTTATTAATATGATCAGTGATTCTAAATTTATAACGCCAAGGTTTATTTTCAGAGTCATACTCTAACATGCCTCCAAAAACTTTTTTCCCTGCATTGGTTGATAATGTGTTTATGGTATTGTCAATAAGAAAATCGTTAATGGGTAGTCCTGAATCTAAATTGTATAGATATAATCTCTCAGGATATATATTTTCATTGACTTGCAAGGGTTGATTTGGGTCAACATAAAAAACAAGACTAGCTTCATTGATTAACCAGTTTTTATTTCTTAATTGGAGTAGTTCGTCATTATCATTCAGGTTTGATGAGTCAAATAAATCTATTTTAGAATAAAACTGTCCTCCTTGAATAATTAAATTATCTTGAGGAGTTCCTGAATTACTTTGAAATATAGCATCTGATATTATTGGATCGTATCCAGATTTCTCCAATGAGTTTATAATAATTCCTCCTAGAGCTATGTCATAACTAGTTGATTTTTTTAATATTTCATCATCTGCTGCATCTGATGTTTCATAACCTTCATAATAATCATAATCATAATTTATTTTAATACCAGCAGCGTTAAAATTTAAAAGTAAATACAAGTCGTCTGTGAAGTTTTCAGCACTAATTATAATTCCTTTAATATGGTTTTGAAAATTATCCAAGTTTTTTAATTTGGAACTTCCTTCAGCATTAATAATGTTTTTTTGAAAAAAAGAAGGTTCTAATTCTACTCTAATTCTTGGAGAAAATCGATATTGAACAGTCGTTGAGTCCTCAACCTCTTCTGTTAAAGGATCATCTTCGATATAATTAAACCTTAACTCTTCAAAGTTTAGCCCGATTTCTTCATTAAATAATTCTGTAGAATAAAACCCCTGATCATAATAGTTTGTGTCTGAATAAAACTGTTGAATTGACTCAAAGTTATTATTAGGATCTAATGATGAAAGATAATAAGTTAACTCATTTACTTTCATTGTAAACCTTGCATTTGAATTACCATAAACAGAGTCAATATCATATATTCTATTTTCTGCATCATAACTAGAACTGTCAGTGTCTTCATTATCTAAAATACCGTCATTATCACTATCACTACTTAAAGGATTTGTTCCAACAGCGCTCTCTGACAAATCAGTCAATCCATCACCATCAGTATCACTTGATGAGTCTAGTGGGTCTAAATCTAATTTATCAATCACACCATCATTATCTTTATCATTCTGATTACTGTAAAATGGGATTTCTAAATAAACCGAAGTAACGGTTTCATTTTCAGGTATTATAGTCAAATCACTGGTCTCTGAGGTTTCAACATCCTGACTGTAAATTCCAAAAAAAGGATCATTGCTTATAACCAGTTGCGATGTTATACTTCCTTTTGATTCTCCATAAAAAGTATGGTTTATCTTTCCTATTTGTCCAAGGGGCAAACCATCTGTTTGAATTTTTTTTAGCTTTTGCTGGTACGTAAATACGGGAGCCTTATAAATATCTGTTTCGAAAACTTGATCAATCAGAAGGTTCGTTCCTATACTATGGTACTCTGGATCACATGACATAAAAAGACATGAAACTAACAATAAAATTAAACTAAAAGGTTTTATAGGCATTTTTAAATTAACTAAGGTTTTTTGTGTAAAAATCTACATATGATTTTTCTTCTTCACCGTCTATTTGAGTTAAATATGGTTTTTTACTGTTTTTAATCTCATCGATTATTTCTGTTTCAATTGAATCACCATGCAACACAAAACCATCTGAGTGAGTTATAGATAGCTTTGTTAAGTTTGTGTAAGTAGATTTTGACAATTCAGAAATTTCATTTTCTGGAATACCATCAAATTCTACTTTTTGTTTAAACTTTTTTGATATAGCTCCATCGAAGTCTTTTGGGTAAATAGAACTTACTATCTTACTTTCTGAAAAAATTGCATCATCCTTAAAATAAGTTTTTAGATACAAGGGAAATAGTGACGTGAACCATCCTTGTAAATGAATAATATCTGGAGACCAATTTAACTTTTTGACTGTCTCAAGAACACCTTTGGTGAAAAATATCATTCTTTCATCATTATCTGAGAATAATTTTCCTTTGGCGTCTCTTAAAGCAGCTCTTCTTTTAAAATAATCTTCATTATCTATAAAGTATACCTGCATACGTTCTTTAGGAATAGAGGCAACTTTTATTATTAAAGGAGTGTCCATGTCGTTTATAACTAAATTCATTCCTGACAATCTTATGACTTCGTGAAGTTGATGACGTCTCTCATTTATAAGCCCGTATCGAGGCATAAAAATTCTAACCTGTCCTCCACTGTCATTTATACTCTTTGGGATTTTGAATGAATTTATTGCTTGCTCTGATTGAGGTAAATAAGGAACAACTTCAGGTGAAATAATAAGTACGCGCTTGTCTTTCATAAAAAAAGTATAGGCCGATGATTTATAAGTCTTGCGAAATTACAAAAAATCTAATGAATGAATGAAAATATTACTATTTTGCGACGTTATTATTTTCCTAAAATGAATGTTTTTCGTCAGTATTCAACATTGAATGCTTTTATCGATCAAAATTCAACCCTTGGACTAGTCCCCACGATGGGAGCTTTACACCAGGGTCATACTTCTTTAATAGAAAGGGCGTTAGCTGAAAACGATCAAGTAATTGTTACCATTTTTATAAACCCAACTCAATTTGAGCATTCTGATGATTTAAAAAAATACCCTAAAACTCTAGACAGTGATATTAAAATGATTAGAAATATATCTCAAAAAATTATAGTTTATGCGCCAGAATCTAGTGACTTATATTCTAAGTCTATTAAATCATCGTCATATAGTTTTGGGAGTATTGAAAATGTTATGGAAGGAAAAATTAGAGTTGGACATTTTCAAGGAGTAGCGACTGTGGTAGAAAAATTATTAACTATTTTTTTACCCACAAACGCCTATTTTGGAGAAAAAGACTTTCAACAGTTACAAATTATAAGATCACTAGTAGGTCAAAAAAATCTCTCTTCAACTATTGTAGGTTGTTCAACTTGTAGAAACAATAATGGACTTGCTTTAAGTTCTAGGAATAGCTTTTTAACCAAAAATGAAACAAAAAAAGCTTCATTTATATTCGAACAATTAAAAATAGCTAAATCTCTTTGGGGTGTTGAAAGTTCAAAATTCATAATAAAAAAAATAAAAAATTCATTTTCAAACAATCATGATTTTAAATTAGACTATTTTGATATTCGATATGAAAAAAACCTATTAAATGCTGAAAATAAATCTGAAAATAAAGTCAGAGCATTTATTGCAGTTAAACTTGGAAAAATAAGACTTATAGATAACTTACCGCTTTATGAATTTTAAATCATTCTTAAAAGTTGTATTACCTCTTCTTTTAGGTGCATTTTTTATCTATCTGTCAATCAGTATAACAACTGATAGAGATAGAGAGATGATAATTCAATCAATTAAAAATGCTGATCTAAGGTTTGTTGTGCTTGGTTTGTTTTTTGCTATTTTAAGCCATTTGTCAAGGGCTTATCGTTGGAGATTCTTACTCTCACCTATGGGCTATAATCCCAGATTAATAAATACCGTTTTATGTGTTTTTATTGCTTATTTAGCAAATTTAGGTGTCCCAAGGTCTGGAGAGGTCATTAGAGCTAGTTTTTTATCAAATTATGAAAAAATTCCTTTCGAAAAGGCTTTTGGGTCAGTTGTAATTGAAAGAGTTGTCGATATGGTAATACTACTTTTATTAATTTTAATTGCCTTAATTCTTCAGTATGAAGCAATATGGAGGTTTATTATAAAAAAAGATATCGATTTTTTACAATTAGCCTTGTTTATCGCCTTGTTTGTTGGCTCAGTTTTACTGTTAATTTTAACATTAAAAAGATCAAAAAATAAATTTTTTATTAAAATAAATTTTTTTATTAATGGTTTTTGGGAAGGATTAAATTCAATAAGAAAAATGGACAAAAAATTACCTTTTATTTTTCATACAGTTTTTATTTGGGCAATGTATTTATTGATGTTTTATGTTGTTAAATGGACTATACCTGGCACTCATCTTCTTACTTTTAAAATGATAATTCCTGCTTTTGTAGCTGGTGGTTTATCAATTGCAACTACAAACAGTGGAATCGGAATATATCCTCTAAGCGTAGCTTTAGTTTTAGCTTCATTTGGGATTAACAAAGAGGTTGGTTTAGCATTTGGTTGGATAATGTGGAGTTCTCAAACTGTTTTGATTTTGATAAGTGGTGCATTTGCATTTATTACTCTTCCTTTGATTAATCGAAAACATTATCTTTAAATAATATGGCTAATAAAACTTCTTTTATTTGTAAAACATGTGGAGCTCAGCATTCAAAATGGCAAGGCCAGTGTAATTCTTGTAAAGAGTGGAATACCTTGTTTGAAGAAGTAATTGAAAAGAAAAAAGAAAAGAATTGGAATCGAAATTCAAGTAATTCAAAAACAAATAAATCTATTCAATTAGAGAAAATTAATGTAGATAATGAATCAAGAATCTTAACATCTGACAGGGAGCTTAATCGAGTTTTAGGAGGAGGTATAGTTCCTGGCTCTTTAATATTACTAGGGGGAGAGCCAGGTGTAGGGAAATCAACACTTCTTCTTCAAATAGCTATAACCTTAAATTTCAAAACACTTTATATCTCTGGAGAAGAGAGTCAAAAGCAAATAAAGCTAAGAGCGACCAGAATGAATCTCAGCAATGATAAAAGCTATATTTTAAGTGAAACTAAAATTAAAAATGTTTTCCATGAAATAGATGATTTAAATCCTGAATTAGTAATTATTGATTCCATTCAAACGCTTCAAAGTGACCTTATTGATAGCGCTGCAGGTAGTGTTTCTCAGATAAAGCAAACAACTGCTGAACTTATAGAGTTTGCAAAAGATAGTGGAATCCCTGTTATATTAGTTGGTCACATAACTAAAGATGGTCAAATTGCTGGACCTAAAATATTAGAACACATGGTGGATACCGTCTTGAATTTTGAAGGAGACAGAAACCATGTTTACAGAATATTAAGGTCTCAAAAAAATAGATTTGGAGCGACTGATGAAATAGGTATTTATGAAATGGTTTCAAAAGGAATAATTCCTATTTCTAATCCAAGTCAACTTTTAATTAATCTAAACGAAACCGCCTTGAGCGGCCAAGCTATTGGCGTCACAGTTGAAGGAATAAGACCGCTTTTACTTGAAATTCAAGCTCTAGTTAGCTCGGCTGTATATGGTACTCCACAAAGAAGTAGCACTGGGTTTAATGCAAAACGCTTAAATATGCTTTTAGCAGTTTTAGAAAAAAGAGCGGGATTTACCTTAGGAACAAAAGATGTATTTATAAATTTTACAGGGGGGATTTCCGTGGATGATCCGGCGCTAGATTTAGCCGTTGTAATTTCTATTCTATCTAGCTACTATGACATAACTATTAATAAAAATATGTGTTTTGCTGCAGAAATAGGCCTTTCAGGTGAACTTAGGCCAGTATCTAAAATAAATTTGAGAATAAAAGAAGCTGCAAAATTAGGTTTCAAGTCTATTTTAATATCTAAATTCAATAAAATTGATCTAAACGAAATTAAGATTAAGATCATTTATATGGAAAAAATTGAAGAAATAATATCAACACTTTTTAAATAAAGATGAAAAACATGTTTCGAATTAATAGAAAAATATAAATTTAATAGTCAAATTTGAGTTATGGAAAAAATTATTAAACAGTTTCTAAATGAGGTGAATGAAAGGAATAAAAACGAACCTGAATTTATGCAAGCAGTAACAGAAGTTGCTGAAACTGTTATTCCTTATATAATCACAAAAGATATTTACTACGGACAAAATGTATTATTAAGAATGGCTGAGCCTGAAAGAGTAGTTTCTTTTAGAGTGGCCTGGATTGATGACAATGAACAAATACAGGTCAATAGAGGTTACCGTGTTCAAATGAATTCAGCCATTGGTCCCTACAAAGGAGGTTTGCGGTTTCATCCAAGCGTAAACCTAAGTATCTTAAAGTTTTTAGCTTTTGAGCAAATTTTCAAAAACAGTCTTACTACTTTACCGATGGGAGGAGGAAAAGGAGGAGCAGATTTCAACCCAAAAGGAAAATCAGATACTGAGGTCATGAGGTTTTGTCAAAGCTTTATGTCTGAGTTATTTAGACACATCGGACCTAATAATGATGTTCCAGCTGGCGATATTGGTGTTGGAGGTCGCGAAGTAGGTTATCTTTTTGGGCAATATAAGCGTTTAAAAAATGAGTTTTCGGGAGTTTTAACTGGAAAAGGTGTCTCATGGGGTGGATCCCTTATACGTCCTGAAGCTACTGGATATGGTGTTGTTTATTTTACCTCTCAAATGCTGAGTCACATTAATGAATCTATTGAAGGAAAATCAGTTGTGATTTCAGGCTCTGGAAATGTTGCACAATTTGCAGCAGAAAAATGCATTCATTTAGGCGCAAAGGTGCATACTCTTTCTGATTCATCAGGCTATATTTATGATAAGGATGGTCTTGATTCAGAAAAATTAGCCCATATCATGTACATTAAAAACACAAAGCGAGAAAGGATAAGTGAATATTTAAATAAATATCCCAAAGCTAGTTTTCATTCAAAACAAAAACCATGGGGAGTTAAATGTTCCATTGCCCTTCCTTGTGCAACTCAAAATGAATTAGATATAAAAGATGCTGAATTATTAAAAGAAAATAATTGTATGTGTGTTTGTGAGGGTGCTAATATGCCAACTACTCCCAAGGCAATTCATTTTTTTAAAGAAGCCAATGTTTTATTTGCTCCTGGTAAAGCCTCAAATGCAGGAGGAGTTGCTGTTTCAGGACTCGAAATGGCTCAAAATTCGCTGCGTTATAATTGGTCTAGAGAAGAAGTAGACTCTAAACTAAAAAATATAATGGAAGATATTCACAACTCATGCCTTGAATATGGGCTAGAGAATGGTAAAATAGACTATGTTAAAGGGGCTAATATTGCAGGTTTTGTGAAAGTTGCAGACGCTATGTTAGCTCAAGGCGTAGTGTAATTTTTTTATTTTGATCAAAACTCCCGCTATAGTTATATGGACTTTAAAATATGGTGATTCTAGTCTAATTGCTAATTGTTACACTAAGAAAGATGGGCTCAAAAGTTATATGCTAAATGGAGTTTTAAAATCAAAAAAAACAGGAATTAAAAAAGCTCTTTTCCAACCTTTTAATTTAATTAATATTATATCAGACCATAGAAGAAAAGAAGGATTGAATTACATAAAAGAAGTTAGCATAAACAAGCATCTAGGCTCTATTCATAATTCAATATCAAAAACAACTATTACTCTTTTTCTTTCTGATGTATTAAAAAGTGTTCTTCAAGAAGAGGGTGGTGAAAACGAAAGTCTGTATGATTTTCTTGAAACAATGACTCTCTGGTTAGATAGTAATAATTCTAATGCCAATTTTCATATTAAATTTCTAATCGAGCTTACTCGTTATATGGGATTTTATCCAAATATATCTAATAATAATTATGAGTATTTCGATATGCTAACTGGTTGCTTCACGAACAATAACAACTCAAAAAATATACTCTCCGGCAAAAACTTAAATAGCTTTAAAGAAATTTTAGGCATGAATTTTGATGAAATTAAGTTATTAAAGTGGAATAATAGTATTCGAAATAGTTTGTTAAATGAAATCATACGCTATTATAGTTTACATTTACAACGTTTTAAAACACCTAAATCTTTATCTGTTCTACATGAAATTTTTAAGTGAAAAAAAATTAAATGTCTTAGTATTCTTTTTTTCTTTTGGATCATTTCTTAGTGCACAAATTATTCATGTTGTAGATTCAAATTCAGGAGAATCAATTGAAAATGTTGCCATTTTTTCAATTGATAAAACTAAAAGTGTCATTACGGACTATAATGGAAAAGCAAGTGTTGATGAATTTAATTTAACCAATTCTTTAATTTTTCAAATTAATGGGTATTTTAATTTAACTACAAAATTATCTGTCACTAAAAAGTCTTACATTATTCAACTAGACCCAAAAGTTCAAAACCTTGATGGCGTTATTTTGTCAGTCGCAAGGTCCATGTCTAAAAAAAATAAAATTGCTGAAAAAGTAAATATTATTAATTCAGAAAAAATTCAGAAAAGCATAATTCAAACTAGTGCTGATATTTTAGAACTAAGTCCAGGTGTTCGAGTTCAAAAATCTCAAGGTGGAGGAGGAAGTCCAGTTTTAAGAGGTTTTGAAGCAAATAGAGTTTTATTAGTTATTGATGGCGTAAGAATGAATAATGCAATTTATCGTTCTGGACACATACAAAATGCTATTACAATAGCCCCACATAACCTTGAAAGAGTTGAGATAATTTTTGGCCCCTCCTCAGTGGGTTATGGCTCTGATGCTCTCGGTGGAGTTATTCACTATTACACAAAAACTCCAGATATTAATAGTGATATAAAAAACAAAAATGAATTTCACTCAGATTTTAATTCTGCTAATTTATCAAGCGTAAATAATATTACTTCTAATTGGAGTTTTGAAAAATGGGGAGCAATAACCAGTATTAGCTTTTCTAATTTTGGAGATATTAGAATGGGTAAAAAAAACTCACACGGATTTAATAATTGGGGATTGACCAATTTTTTCTCTGAAAACACTAATTCATTCTTCAAAGCAACACCATCACTAAACCCTAATCCGTTAATCCAAAAAAAAACCGGATACAAGCAGTTTGACTTGTTTCAAAAATTTCGTTTTAAATTAAATAATCAAAGTTATTTATCTCTAAACGTTCAACTCTCTAACTCCTCTAATATTAATCGATATGATAAACTAAATGAAATAAGAAATGAAAATTTGAGATATGCGGAGTGGTATTATGGTCCTCAAAAAAGATTTTTATTTTCACCCAAGTTTGAATTTTTTAACGGAAGCCCTTTATTAAGAAAAGGTTCTCTTACACTTGCATATCAAAATATTAAAGAATCTCGAGTAGATAGAAAATTTAATAGCTTTAATAGGAGTTATCAATTTGAAGAAGTTTCAGTTATGAGTTTTAATGCAGATTTTAGTGCAAGACCTGCTGAGAATTTAACCTCCTCATATGGTTTAGAAATTTTGAATAATATAATATCCTCAGATGCATTTTCAAAATCTTTAAGTGTTTCAAATAACGAAATAATATCACTAAGTAGCCCTATTGTAATTCCAACAAGGTATCCAAGTAACGGAAGTTATTATGATAGCGCTGCCTTATATCTTAATTTTGTTTGGGAGTTTAATGATTTTTTATCTTTAAATGCAGGGTCTAGGCTTACCTACACAGATTTGGGGGGCTCCTGGAATGAAGAGGCTCTAGTTAATACATTATTATCAAAAGTTTCAGTTAATAACTGGGCTCTTACAAGTACCGTTGCAATGATATATACACCTATAGAGAAGATACAATTAAACGTTTTGCTCTCAAGCGGCTTTAGAAATCCTAATATTGATGATATTGGAAAAATAAGAGAAAGTGGAGGTTCACTCATAGTTCCTAATCCATTTCTTAAACCTGAATATGCATATAATTTAGATGTAGGACTATCTTTTGAATCTGAAAATGGTTTTAATCGATTTTCAGTAAGAGGTTTTGGTTCATTAATCTCAAGACATATTGTTCGTTCTGACTATACAATCTACTCTGATGAAAGTACAAATGACCCAAACACTATAATTTATGACGGAGAAGAGCTTCCTACTTTAGCAAATAAAAATCTCGGAAATAGATATATTTATGGTGGTTCATTTGAAGGCCTTATTCGATTTAGTGATAAATTCTATACAAGGGCAAATATCACATATACTCATGGTGATAAAAGTTTTAAAAATGGTCCCATACCTTCAATCCCTCCCTTATTTGGACAATATGGAGTTTATTATTCTGGGTCTAAAATTGACGCTCAGCTAGAGTGGAATTTTAGCAATGCCAAAAACCCCAATAACTACAGTTATGGAGGTGAAGATGGTTTAGATGAAACTCCTTTGATAAATGAGGATCAATATGCGGGAGCTCCAGCATGGAAAACATTTTCAATATCTACAAATTACGAATACAATGAAAAAGTTGTATTTAAATGTGGAATAAATAATATTTTTGATACTCACTACAGAACCTTTGCATCTGGTATTTCTCAGCCAGGAAGAAGCTTACAGATAGGAGTTAGTCTGGATTTTTAAGTTACTTTTTATGTTTTGTTTAAGTATTTATATTTTATAAATTGACTACTTTCGCTACTTCAGCAAAATAAAGTTTTGATGGCATTCAAAGAATACAAAAAATTAGACCTTCCTTCAATTTCTCAAGAAGTTTTAGATTTCTGGGAAAAAGAATCTGTATTTAATAAAAGTGTAATAAACAGAAAGGGGAATAAACCGTTTGTTTTTTATGAAGGACCTCCTTCGGCCAATGGAGTTCCCGGCATTCATCATGTAATGGCAAGAACAATCAAAGATATTTTTTGTCGATTCAAGACTCAAAAAGGCTTTTTAGTTGAAAGAAAAGCTGGGTGGGATACGCATGGTCTTCCTGTAGAATTAGGAGTAGAAAAAGAATTAGGAATTACTAAAGATGCAATTGGAAAAACAATAAGTATAGAAGACTATAACAATGCCTGTAAAAAAGCTGTTATGCGCTATACAAGTTTATGGAATAAACTTACTGAAAAAATGGGTTATTGGGTTGATATGGATGATCCATATGTGACTTTTGACTCAAAATATATGGAAAGTGTTTGGTGGTTAATAAAACAAATTAATGATAAGGGGTTGTTGTATAAAGGTTACAGTATTCAGCCATATTCACCAAAAGCTGGAACAGGTATTAGTTCCCATGAATTAAATCAACCAGGAACGTATCGTGATGTAACTGACACTTCTGTGACTGCAATGTTTAAGACTATAAAATCAAGTCTTCCCAAGACTTTAAAAGATACTGAAGGCCTTTATATACTAGCATGGACAACAACGCCTTGGACACTTCCTTCCAATACAGCTTTAACAGTTGGGTCTAAAATCGAATATGTTGTTATTAAAACATTTAATCAATACACTTTTTTACCAATCAAGGTTTTAATTGCAAGACTCCTCATAAAAAAACAATTTGGTAATACCTATTTAGCCGTCGATGAGGTTTCTTTGCTTAGTAATTACAACGCAAAAGATAAAAAAATTCCTTATTGGATTGAAAATAGTTGTCTGGGAAAAGATCTAGTAGGTGTTAAGTATGAGAAGCTTTGGGATTCTTCTCCCCTCCCTTTAAATAATCCGGAAAATGCTTTTCGAGTAATTGAAGGAGATTTTGTTACCACAGATGAGGGCACTGGTATTGTTCACACTGCCCCAACATTTGGAGCAGACGATGCAAAGGTCGCAAAAGAGTCTATTCCTGAGGTCCCTGCCCTACTTGTTCTTGACGAAAACAACAATCCTGTCCCTTTAGTAGATTTACAAGGAAAATTTAGAAAAGAGCTTGGTTCGCTTGCTGGAAAATATGTTAAAAACGAATATTATTCTGAAAAAAACATTCCTGAATATTCTGTGGATGTAGAAATAGCAATTCATCTAAAAAAAGAAAATCTTGCTTTCAAGGTTGAAAAGTATAAACACTCCTATCCAAATTGCTGGAGAACAGATAAGCCTATATTATATTACCCCCTTGATTCATGGTTTATTAAGGTAGATGGAGCTAGAGATCAAATGGTGGCTCTAAATAAAACTATAAATTGGAAGCCTAAATCGACCGGTGAAGGGCGTTTTGGAAATTGGCTTGCAAGTGCTAATGACTGGAATCTTTCACGATCTCGTTTTTGGGGAATTCCACTGCCTGTATGGTGCTCTGAGGATAAATCTGTTATAAAAGTAATTGGATCTGTTGAGGAGCTAATAAATGAAATAGATAAGTCTATATCATTCGGGTTTCTAAAGGACAACCCTTTTAAAAGTTTCGTTAAAGGTGATATGTCAAATGAAAATTATAGAAAAATTGACCTCCACAAAAATATAGTAGATTCAATTGTATTGACAAACAAAGATGGAACCCTACCATTATTTCGTGAAAATGATTTAATTGATGTTTGGTTTGATTCAGGATCAATGCCATATGCTCAGTGGCACTATCCTTTTGAAAATAAAGATAAAATTGATAATGCAATAGCTTTTCCTGCTGATTTTATTGCTGAAGGCGTAGATCAAACAAGAGGTTGGTTTTATACATTACATGCTATTGGAGCTCTTGTTTTTAATAAAATTTCTTATAAAAATGTTATTTCAAATGGTTTAGTTTTAGATAAAGAAGGTCAAAAAATGTCAAAAAGACTAGGAAACAGTATAGATCCATTTAAAACTTTGGATGATTATGGCCCAGATGCGACTAGGTGGTACATGATAGCAAATGCAAATCCGTGGGATAATCTAAAATTTAATCTGGAGGGCATATTAGAAGTTCAACGTAAATTTTTTGGAACACTTTATAATACTTATTCTTTCTTTAGCTTATATGCCAATATTGATGGTTTTGTTCCAAGTAAAGAGATGATTAGTGATCACAAAAGAGATGAACTTGACAATTGGATTTTATCTGAATTGAACAGTTTGATTTTAGAAGTAGAAAGTTATTACGAACAATATGAGCCAACAAGAGTTTGTAGGTCTATTTCAGATTTTGTTCAAGAAAAATTAAGTAACTGGTATGTCCGCCTAAGTAGAAGAAGGTTTTGGAAAGGAACATACGGGGAAGATAAAATCATAGCTTACCAAACACTTTACGAATGTTTAATAACAATATCAAAGCTTTCAGCCCCCATTGCTCCATTCTATATGGATCATCTTTATCAGGATTTGACTAAAATGACAATTGGATTTAACGCTACATCTGTTCATCTATCTAATTTTCCGTCTGCAGATAAGTCTAAAATTAATCTAGATCTACAGGATAGAATCAATAAAGCTAGGGTTATCACATCTCTTGCTTTGTCTTTAAGAAAAAAAGAACAGATAAAAGTACGTCAGCCACTTCAAAGAATAATGATTCCTGTTAATTCTGAAAAGGAACGTCAAGATGTTTTTTTAATTGAAAATCAATTAAAGTCAGAAATTAATGTAAAAAAAATCGAGCTTATTGATGATAGCAGTGGAATATTGGTAAAGCAAATAAAACCAAATTTTAAATTATTAGGGCCTCGTTTTGGTAAAGATATAAAGGTTATTGCTTCATTAATTAGCCAAATGAATTCAGAAGAAATTATAGAATTAGAGCAAAACGGAGAAATTCATTTAATGGTTAATGAAAAAAAGGTTAAATTAGTAGAAAGTGACGTAGAAATTAGCTCTAAAGATATTGAGGGTTGTTTGGTAGCAAATGGTAATGGTATCACAGTTGCTCTTGATATATCTCTTAACGATGAATTAATTAATGAAGGAATTGCAAGAGAATTTATAAATAGAATTCAAAATTATCGTAAAGATCAGAGTTTAGAAGTAACCGATATGATTGAGATATTTATTACCAAAGATTCCGTTTTAAATAAAGCAATTGATTCTTTCAAAAAGTACATTGAAGATGAAACTCTTGCAAAATCGATAAATATAGTTGACACAATTCAAGATGGTATAAAGTTAGAATTTGATAAAATAAATATTTCTCTTTTGATTAAAAAAATACATTAAATGCAAACCACAAACCGATATAGCGATAAAGATTTAGGAAAATTTAAAAAAATAATTGAAGAAAAAATAATTAAGGCCAATGTAGATTTAGATTTGCTTAAAAGGGCCTATATGAATAATGGAAATAATGGAACCGAGGATACCTCTCCAACTTTTAAGGCTTTTGAAGAAGGTTCTGAAACAATGTCTAAAGAGGCAAATGCTCAACTTGCTTTAAGGCAAGAAAAATTTGTTCGAGATTTAAAAAATGCATTAATGAGAATAAATAATAAGACATATGGAATTTGTCGTATCACCGGAAAGCTAATTAATAAAAAACGCTTATCTCTTGTTCCACATGCAACTTTGAGTATTGAGGCTAAAAACATGCAAAAATAAAATCTTTATTTTTTCTGCTATTTTTTTTTCCATTTATTATAAATGGTCAAAATATATTACATAAAAAGTTTGATTCAAAAAACATATATCTTGTTGAATTAAGCCTTTCATTAACAAGTTCTATAAGCATATCTAATAGTGATACTGAATTTATTGAACTTAATTACACAGCTAGAGGAGAGTATAAAAATTCAACATTTATATCATCAAAAGTAAATAAAGACAGAGTTTATATTGAAGAAAAGTTAATTTTAAATTCAATAAACTTTAATGATAAATTAAGTATTCATAAAAATCATTCCACAAGTTTAAATATATCGGTCCCAGAACATATAAATCTTAAATTAAATATTAAAGATGCTATTACAAAAATTAATGGAAATGTGTCAAGAATAAATATTTCTCAAAATAGTGGTGAAATATATCTTAATGATTGGAATAGTCCGGGAATATTAAAAACAATTTCTGCTAATATATTTTTTAGCAATCCCAACGTTAAAATTTTAACAAATTTAAAAAAACAATTAAATTGTGATAATTTTGAATCGAATAATCTTTTAGAGGTAGCTACGGTGTCCGGAATAATTGACTGTATTACATTTTAAATGTATACTTTTGAAATTGAAATGAAAAAAAAATTCATAAAAAATAATACGATTTATCATGGAATTATAATAATTATAATAATTCTAGCTTTAGATCAATTTTCAAAATTCTATATCAAGCTTAATTATCCGATTACAGTTTATAGTAATGAATCTATTGTTGATTGGGGATTTTTTAAAATACTTTTTGTTGAAAATAAAGGAATGGCAATGGGAACAAAACTTAATGACATTATTCCTTTTTTACCAGAAAACATATCCAAACTACTACTTACATTTTTTAGATTAATAGCAATTGGTGGGATTGGATATTGGCTTCAAAGTCTTTATAAAAATAAAAGCTCTATATACTTAAAATGGTCGTTATGTTTAATTTTTGCAGGAGCTCTAGGAAATATTATTGATTCTGTTTTTTATGGTTTAATCTTTAGCAATAGTTATGGGCAAATTGCGTCTTTTCTTCCAGATCAAGGTTATGCCCCAATATTTTTTGGTAATGTTGTAGATATGATTCAATTTCCATTAGTAGAATGGACGTGGCCAAGATGGATTCCTTTTATTGGTGGAGAAGATTACTTATTTTTTCAATATATTTTTAACATTGCTGATACTTCTATTTCAATCGGAGTTACGATTTTAATCTTTTTTAATAAAACTGTTTTTAATCAAAATGAAAAAATAGATTCTGGCGTAACTGCATAATCTAATTTCACATCAAAATCTGAAATATCTTTTATTTTTTTTACTGGCTCAAATAGAGATAACCCAACTTTGACTGTGTCTTTTTTGCATTTTTTTAAAAATCTATCATAATAGCCTCCTCCATATCCCACCCTGTTTCCTTTCAGGTCAAAAACATAAAGTGGAATAAAAACTACATCAATTATTCTTGGAGAAATAATAATTCCATTTTGGGGTTCTGGAATCCCTAATGAGTTGTTTTTTAAAATTGTTTGATCAGTCAATAATACGTGTTCTAGCTTTTTTGATACCATGATTTTTGGAACAACTACTTGCTTATCTTTTGCCATTATAACTGAAAGTAGCGGGGATGTGTCTATTTCTTTTTTAATTAATATACTCAAGAAAATATGAAAATTTTCCAAATGCCAAATTGGGATTTCCAGACATTTATTAGATATTAAAACACTTAGGTCTTGTATTTCATTGTTAGAAAAATTTTCTCTTTTATTTTGGTATAGAAATCTTAATTGTTTTTTTTTTTTCATAATAAGTAAACAGTATAAATTTAAGGGTTTATTGAGTTACAAATAATAACTTTAAAAAAGAAAAGAATTAATTTAGTGTAATGAAGATTACTAATCTAGAGTTGCAAGTAAAAACTTTACCGGAAAGTCCAGGGATTTATAAGTTCTTTAACAACGAAAGTCAGGTGATTTATATTGGAAAAGCGATAAACTTAAAAAAAAGAGTAGGGTCTTATTTTAAGAAAAACCATACACATTTCAGGACAAAACTCCTTGTAAAGCAAATTATAAAAGTTGAAAATATTGTTGTTGAGACAGAGATGGATGCATTATTGTTGGAGAATAATTTAATTAAAAAGTTTAAGCCTAAATACAATGTTCTTTTAAAAGATGATAAAACATACCCCTGGATATGTGTTCAAAGAAATCCAAGTCCAAAAATATTTTATACTAGAAGAGTTGAAAAAAATAAAGGACAGTATTTTGGTCCATTTACAAATGTTAGAAGTGTGAAGTTTTTAATAAAACTAATTAAGGATGTGTACCCTTTTTTAAACCATGAACTGATTCATTTATTAAAAAAGGAAAATGAAGAAATTAGTTCCAGTGAAATTGAAAAAAAATTATTCGATATAAAATTAATGATTAAAGGAAACTTTAAAGCATCTATTGATCGTTTTAAAAATGAAATGGATAGCCTTTCAGTTTTAACTAAATTTGAAAAGGCTCAAAAAATTAAAGAAAAACTTGAAATTTTATATAACTATCAAGTTAAATCAACAATTGTAAATCCGAACATATCAGAAGTTGATGTTTTCTCTATATACTCTGATGATAGTTTTGCTTATGTTAACTTTATGCAAATATCATTTGGGGCCATAATTAGCTCTTATACAATTGAAATTAAAAAAAGCTTAAATGAGTCTGATAATGAAATATTAAGAATTTCATTAATAGAATTACGCCAAAGATTTAAGTCAAATTCTATTGAAGTAATTTTGCCGTTTGATCTTAATTTGGGTTCTAAAATAAAATGTATTATACCGAAAGTAGGAGATAAAAAAAAGCTTCTAGAGCTGTCTCTTAAAAATGCCAAATCATTCCGAATGGAAAGGTTTAAACAAATTAAAATCTTAGATCCTGAAAGACATGCTAATAGAATACTTTCACAAATGAAATCAGATTTAAGATTAAAAGAAAGTCCAGTTCATATAGAATGTTTTGATAATTCTAACTTACAAGGGACTAATCCAGTTGCTTCTTGTGTGGTGTTTAAAAATTGCAAACCTTCAAAAAAAGATTATAGACATTATAATATTAAAACTGTATCTGGACCTGATGATTTTGCTTCCATGGAAGAAGTAGTATTTAGGAGGTATGATCGTCTAAAAAAAGAAAAAACATCTTTACCACAATTAATAATTGTAGACGGAGGAAAAGGCCAACTATCATCAGCAATAAAAAGTCTTGATAAATTAAACTTAAGAGGAAAAGTAGCTGTTATTGGTATTGCTAAAAGATTAGAAGAAATTTTCTACCCTGATGATCCAGTGCCTCTTTATATGGATAAAAAATCAGAGACTTTAAGGATTATTCAACAGTTAAGAAATGAAGCCCATAGATTTGGAATAAAGCTTCATAGGAATAAAAGAAGTAAAAAAGCTCTAAGCACATCTTTAGACAATATTAAAGGTGTTGGACCTAAAACTCAAATAAAGCTTATTAAAACTTTTAAGTCCTTCAAGAATATAAAAAAGGCTTCAAAAGATGAACTTAATAAGGTAATAGGACTTTCAAGAGCAAAAGATATTTATGAAAATTTACATTCTGTTAATAATAAATAATATAATTTAATATTATGTGTTTATTTTTACACTTGTTTAAAAAAGTATTTATTTGATTTTAAGAAAAACATATTTACTTATCATGTTTTTTGGTTTGATAATAGCCCCTCTTAAAATTAAGGGTCAAATCAATCAAAAAGAAGAAAAAGTATCGAATAGTTCTGCTTTTAAAAATGGTGAATGGCTTCAGTTTAGGCTGCATTATGGTTTGTTTGGCGCGAGTCATGCCTCATTAACACTTAGTAGTGATACTATAAATGGAGAGCCTGTAATTCATGCTAAGGGATATGGAAGAACTTCAGGTTTAGCTCGTTTATTTTTCCGCGTTGAAGATCATTATGAAAGTTATTTCAATGAAGAAAAAACTCAGCCCTTGCGTTTTATTAGAAATATAGATGAAGGCGGTTACACAAAGAATAAGGTAATTGATTTTGATCAAAAAAATGGTTTTGCTTATGTTGATGATATAAAAAACAAAAAGCAATCAAAACATGATATAAAGTTAAATACTCAGGATGTAGTCTCAACTTTCTATTATCTGAGAAACCATATCCCTTCAGAAAAACTTATCCCCAACGAAAGCT
The DNA here is from genome assembly GCF_982709265.1 of Candidatus Marivariicella framensis. Taxonomy (NCBI): domain Bacteria; kingdom Pseudomonadati; phylum Bacteroidota; class Flavobacteriia; order Flavobacteriales; family Flavobacteriaceae; genus Candidatus Marivariicella; species Candidatus Marivariicella framensis. The sequence goes on from NZ_CEXPNT010000003.1 coordinate 72,266, forward strand.
TCAAAGTCAATATTTTTTTTGATGACGAGCCTTTTGAATTCAAGCTAAAATATTTAGGAATTGAAAATATTAAAACTAAGTTTGGTGAAATTGAATGTCTTAAGTTTATTCCTGTTGTCCAAATAGGAAGGGTCTTTAAAGAAAAGGAAAGCATAATATTATGGGTTTCTAATGACTTGAATAAAATACCTATTCGTGTTCAGGCTGATATAGCGATTGGTTCTATCAAATGTGATTTGGAAAACTTTAAAAATATTAAACATCCATTTAAAATTAGAGTTGATTGACAAAAATTTGATAACTTTAAGTTTAACACTCTTCTTTTTTATTCCATTTTTAAGACCTTTAATAAAAATACCTTTTTGAAATTCAATAAATTTGTTATTGCTTTAGCGATTAGTCTTTTATCTCAAGGATGTGAATCAAATAAAAACAAAGTTCTTGTTCAAAATTTGACTCAAATTAAATACTCTTCAAATATTCGCTTTGGATATGATCTTAATAAATTTAAGGTTGTGGGGAAAAAAATAAAGAGAGGGGATACATTTGGGAGTATTTTAGAAAATAATTCCATTGATTATCCTGATGTTTATAAAATATTAGAAAAAACGAAAAAACAAGTAAATACTCGTAAACTTGTTATTGGAAAGCCATATAAGTTACTTTTCACAAAGGACAGCATATTGTCTCCAATTGCTATTATATATGAGCCTGATGTAGCATCATATTGGAAGATTCAATTACGAGATAGTATTTTCGGAGAAACAATAAAAAAGCCCATAAAAATAGTAACTCTTCAAGGCTCCGGAGTAATTAATAGCTCTCTTTATGAGACAATGTTAGAAAGCGGACTTAATGATCAGTTAACCTATTTTTTGTCCGATATTTATGCGTGGACTATTGATTTTTTTCGATTACAAAAGGGGGATAAGTTCAAAGTGATTTATACAGAACGATTTGTTGATGATTCAATTTCATTAGGAGTAAGTCAGATAAAAGCAGCTTATTTTGTACATAAAGGGAAAGGTTTATATGCTTTTGAATTTGAATCAGATAGTGAAAAAGGAATAATAGATTATTTTGATGAGAATGCCAAAAACTTAAGACGAGCCTTTTTAAAATCGCCAGTTAAGTTCAGTAGAATTTCCTCTAGGTACAATCTTAAAAGAAGAATTGCATATTATGGAAATAGAATTCGACCTCATAAAGGAACTGATTTTGCAGCAGGTGTCGGTACTCCGATAATGGCAACAGCATCTGGGAGAGTAATTAAAGCATCCTATACAAGAGGTAATGGTAATTATATTACTTTAAAACACAATAACACATATACTACTCAATATTTACACATGAAGAAAAAAAAGGTTCGAAAAGGGCAAAGCGTAAAACAAGGTGATATAATAGGATGGGTTGGAATGACTGGAAATACATCAGGGCCACACGTTTGTTATAGATTTTGGAAAAAAGGAAAGCAGGTTGATCCTTTTAGACAAAAACTGCCTCAAGCTAAACCTATTTCTAAAAAATTAAAAGTAGAATACTTCTCACTCATGGGGCCTATTAAAACTGATCTAGATTGTGTTCCTTTTGAGCCAGAATTTTTAAAAAACTTAGTCAATCAAAACGAAGAAATTCAAAACAATGAAGTTAGCGAATAAAAATCCATTGAAGTTAAAGGCCTGGAAAAAACTGGAGGAACATTTTAAAGTCACTAAAAATATTCGTATTGATGAATACTTTAAAAAAAACATTCTTCGAGCCAAAGAAATGAGTTGCTCTTGGGAAGACTTTTTTATAGATTATTCGAAAAATAAAATTGATCAAAAAAGTCTAATGCTTTTAAAAGATTTAGCTATTGAAGCTAATCTATCTGAAGAAATCAAAGCATACTTTAGCGGTGAAAAAATTAATAAAACTGAGAAAAGAGCCGTTTTACATACAGCATTAAGAAGTTTTTCTAATGAACCCTTTATACTTGACGGAAAGGACATAATGCATGACATTCGCGTTGTTAGGGATAAAATGAAAGAGTTTTCAGACAAAATTATTAGTGGTGAATGGAAGGGCTTTTCAGGAAAACCTATAACTCATGTAGTTAACATTGGAATTGGAGGATCAGATCTTGGACCTTCAATGGTTGTCGAAGCGCTTAGTTTTTATAAAAATCATATTAATACCTACTTTATTTCAAACATAGAGGGAGATCATGTTAGAGAGGTTTTAAAAAAATGTCCTATTGAAAGTACGCTATTTGTTATAGTTTCAAAAACTTTCAAAACTCAGGAAACTATTTCAAATGCTAATACAGTAAAAAAATGGTTTTTAGAATCTACTTCTCAAGGCTCAATTTCTAAACATTTTATAGCTATTTCGACTAATCTCGATGAAGTATCAGAATTTGGTATTGATCAACAAAATGTTTTTCCCATAAAAGATTGGGTAGGTGGAAGATTTTCTTTGTGGAGCGCAGTCGGACTTTCAATTAGCCTGTCTATTGGTTATGAGAATTTTGAAGCACTACTTAAGGGAGCGGGTAGTATGGATTTGCATTTTAAAAACGCACCAATTGAGGACAATATTCCTATTATTTTAAGCTTTATAAGTATTTGGTATAATAATTTTTATAAATCTGAAAGCGAGGCCATAATTCCTTATTCTGAATATTTGAAAAGCTTTCCTTCCTATCTTCAACAAGCATCTATGGAAAGTAACGGTAAGTCCATTGATAGAAATGGAGATCTAATAACTTATCAGACCGGTACATTAATATGGGGAGCAACTGGAACTAATGCTCAACATGCATTTTTCCAATTAATTCATCAAGGCACTAAGCTTATTCCTGCTGATTTCATAGGTTTTAAAACCTCATTATATGGTGAGACTGATCATCAAGATAAATTAATTTCAAACTTTTTTGCGCAAACTGAAGCTTTAATGGTTGGAAAAAGTAAAAATGATTTAAATAAAGAAAATGTGATTGATGAACTAATTCCATTTAAAACTTTTGAGGGAAATAAGCCTAGTAATACTATATTAATTGAAAAGCTAAATCCATATAATCTTGGAGCTCTAATAGCAATATATGAGCATAAAATATTTACACTAGGAGTTTTATGGAACATATACAGTTATGATCAATGGGGTGTTGAACTAGGTAAAAAACTTGCTGACAAAGTTTTAGAAGACTTTGAGTCTAATACAAATAACACCCACGATAAATCTACAAATCAATTAATTAAGCTTTATAAGGATTTATAATAGTGGAGAATTATTCAAAATAAATATCTTTAACTAATAATTGAAGCTTTGAATTTCCTCTAAATTCATTGTTTTGAAGATGTGCAAGGATTGAAAATTTATTCTTCATTTTAATTTTAGAAATATATTTTTCCATTTCAAAACCAATTCCATAAAAATTAGTTTCTGTTTCATCTTTGATACCTATACTTAGGTGATTTTTTTCAGCTCCAACTAATTTTGTAAAGCCATTATCAATACAGTTCTTTATATAAAAAAGAGGTTGTCTGTTTAAAGGGCCAAATGGTCCCATTTGATTAATGATTCTATAGAGAGAGAAATCAAAATTATCTAGAGTGGTTTCAATGTCATAAATTACACTTGGAGTAGTTTGATCAGGCCCTATTCTGTCTGAAACTTCTCTTTCAAAAGCTATTTTGAAATCAGAGTATTTAGATGGACTAAGAGTGAGACCAGCTGCATATTTATGTCCACCAAATTGAATCATAGAGTCAGAACACGCTAATAACGCTTCATAAACATCAAAACCTCTCACTGATCTTACTGAACCAGCATAGACGTCACCTGATTTTGTTAAGACAACAGTGGGTCTATAATAATGATCTATTAGTCTTGAAGCTACAATTCCAATTACTCCCTTATGCCAGTCTGGTCTAAAAACTACAGTTGTTGAATTATTTAATTCTGACAAGGTCTCAACTTGCTCTATTGCTTCTTTAGTTATTTTTTCATCAAGTAGTTTTCTTTCCGTATTTAATAGTTCAATTGCTCGTGCTTTTGAAGATATATCATTCTCCTCTTTACATATTAGTAATTCAACTGCATGTTTTCCGTGATTCATTCTACCTGCAGCATTGATTCTGGGTGCGATAGTGAAAATTAAATCTGATACATTAATATTCTTTTTTTTGTTTTTTAAGAACCGGGAAAATCCAGGTCTTAAATTTTTATTTATTAATTGTAACCCTAAAAAAGTAAGTAGCCTATTTTCTCCTGTTATAGGAACTATATCTGCACAAATTGCTATTGCAACTAAATCCAAATATTCTAATATAGAGTCTAGTTTTTGATTTTTTTGTAGCTCAATTGCCTGAATTAATTTAAACCCTATTCCGCAACCACATAATTCCTTATAGGGATAGTTGCAATCAATCTGTTTAGGATTTAATATTGCTTTTGCCTTTGGTAAAATTTTTCCTGGCTTATGGTGATCACAAATAATTGTATCTATTTGATATGAATTGGCTAATTCAATTTGATCAATAGCTTTGATTCCACAATCAATAATTATAATTAAAGAAACTTTTTCTTCTTTAGCCTTTTCAATCCCTGCAATAGATAGCCCATAACCTTCTTTGTACCTGTCTGGTATGTAGTATATTGCGTTAGAATTTTGTTTTGTTAAGTAGGAGTAAAGTAATGCTACAGAAGTAGTCCCGTCAACATCATAATCTCCATAAATCATAATTTTTTCACCGTTTTTTAAACTTTCATTTATCTTATTAGTCGCCTCATACATGCCTTTCATTAAAAATGGATCTATTAAGTCTTCTAGCTTTGGGCGAAAAAATTTTTTAGCTTCTAAGAATGTGTGAATATTTCTTTTAACTAGAAGTTCAGCTATAATATTAGAAACATTTAGCTCACGCCCTAAAGTGTTTATGATTTTGGGATCTGAGTTATTTGATAATTTCCATAATTTTTCCATTAATTATTTATCTGATTCTGAGGAAATTGAAATCACAAACTCTCCTTTTGGTTTGTTTTCGCTAAAATAATCTATTGCCTCTCTAATTGTACCTCTAAATTGTGTTTCAAACTTTTTGGAAAGTTCTCTTACTACACTGATTTTTCTTTCTTCTTTAAAATATAGAAGAAACTGATTAAGAGTTTTTAAAATTCTATGAGGAGATTCATATAAAACTATTGTTCTTTTTTCATTGGCTAAAATTTCTAGTCTAGCAAGTCTTCCTTTTTTATTTGGAAGGAATCCCTCAAAGACAAACCTATCCGAAGGAAAACCGCTTTGAATAAGTGCTGGGATTAAAGCAGTAGCTCCTGGCAAGCAAAAAACATCTATCCCTTTTGCTATTGATTCCCTTACTAACAGAAATCCTGGATCTGAAATTCCAGGAGTTCCAGCATCTGAAATCATAGCAATTAAACTTCCTGATTCTAAATGTTTTAAAATGCTCACTAGCTTTTTATGTTCATTGTGCATGTGGAAACTTTGAAGTTTTCCATCAATCAAATAGTGATTTAAAAGCTTTGAACTCGTTCTGGTGTCTTCGGCTAAAATTATATCTGCATTATTTAATACTTCAACTGCTCGATATGTAATATCTTTTAAGTTTCCAATCGGTGTAGGCACAATATATAATGGCATTTATAAAATTTGTTTTAGTTGAATTGTTTTTTTAAAATCGTAAAAAATCTTTTTTCAACAAGTAAATTGTCTTTCCAAGAATTATAATTAGGCTTAACCCCATTTTGTATAAATTCATGAATTGATTTCCAATCTTGGATACTAGATATTTTTTTCATTACTTTTTCATACTCATCTGATTTTTCATCAAATAATTTTTGAATAAATGCTGAGCGATCATTTACATCAACTTTAAATATTTTAGCAAACCTATCATTTAATTTAGGTGATATTTGATTATCAATTCTATTGATAGAAGTTTTTTTTTCAAATAAAAAATCATTTGATTGATCATTTAGAATGTTTGAGGTTAAATTATTCTCAGGCATTTCTGGAATCATTTCTTTAATTGTTTCAATTAGTGGCTCAACCGTATGGTCCTTGTAATAATTATTTTCATTGGCCTCCTCTGATATTAAATGAAGATTGTTTTTTTCTAATTGATCCTCAAGCTTTGATTTTTGATTTATATTCTTAAATACAATGATTTTTTCAAAAAGTTGAATTACTAAATTAAAATATTCATCTGATGAAGAATTAATCTCCATTTTGGAGATTTGATTTGCCAGGGAAGTGATTTCTGCATGTAATGATTCTTTCATCAGTCTTGTTTTTTAATACCTTTGTTTTTTTAATAAGAAGTTAAATTCTCCTAATTTGAAAATTACAAAATGTTTTTAGAAAACACTGCAAACTCATCTGAACAATTTGGAAGTATTGAGGTTATCTGTGGATCTATGTTTTCAGGGAAAACTGAGGAATTAATTCGAAGGATAAAAAGAGCTCATGCTGCAAAATTAAAAGTAATAGTTTTTAAGCCTTTTACTGATAATCGATATGATAATAATATGATTGTTTCTCATAATAAAAATCAATTAAAAGCGGTTGTGGTTAAATCATCTCATCAAATTAAAAACTATACTAAAGGTTTTAATGTTATAGCAATTGATGAAGCTCAATTTTTTGACAAAGGAATAGTTGAAGTTTGTAATAAACTTGCAAACAAAGGTTTTAGAATTATTATTGCTGGTTTAGATATGGATTTCAAGGGTAATCCTTTTGGATCAATGCCTAATTTAATGGCAATTGCTGAATATGTAACAAAATTACATGCAATTTGCTGTAAATCAGGAAATATTGCTCAATATACCTACAGAAAAGAAGAAAAAGAAGATGATGACTTAATTGTTATTGGTGAGAAAGAAAAATATGAAGCATTAAGTAGGAGGGTTTTTTTTAATATAATGAAAGAAAGAACTAATAAAAAAACTAAAGATTGACAACTCTAAATATATATCTTGAAAGAATATCTCATAATTTAAAATTTTTAAGATCCAAGATCTCTCCTAAAGTTGAATTAATTGCTGTTGTAAAAGCAAATGCTTATGGTCATGGAGCTATTAAAGTATCTAAACATTTAAATAGTTTAGGCGTTAAAAAACTTGCTGTTGCCTCATCAAATGAAGGGAAAATACTTCGTGAAAGTGGTGTTAAATCTAATATTATTGTTTTCTATCCTGATCCATTTGACTTTACTGATATTATAAAATATAACTTAGAACCAGCCGTTTATTCAAAAAAAAATTGGCAAAATTTATCTTTCAGTTTAAAAAAACAAAAACTTAATAATTTCTCTATTCATCTTAAGTTTAATACCGGGTTAAACAGGTTAGGTTTTGATTTTGAAGAAATAAGCTGGGTTAAAAATGAGATGATAAAATCTTGTTTTAAAATAGAATCGGTTTACTCCCACTTATCTTCAAGTGAAGAGAGTAGGGATAATGATTTTACAAATAATCAAATCGCAGCTTTTGAGAAGGTTAAAAATGAATTTGGGAAAATTAATCCTGATATAAAATATCATCTTCTAAACAGTTCTGGTATTCAGAACTATCCTGAGTGTAAATATGATTGGGTAAGAGCGGGTATTTCTTTATATGGATATACAAATAATTTAGAATGGGACAAAAATCTTTTGCCTGCAGCTGAACTTAAAACAAAAATTATTCAAATTCATCAATTAAAAAAAAATCAAATAGTAGGTTATAATAATGGGTGGGTTGCAAAAGAAAAAACTACAATTGCAACAATACCTATTGGTCATGCAGATGGAATAGGTAGGTATTTTGGAAATACTAATACTTGTGTTTGGATTAAAAATAAAAGAGCTCCAATTATTGGTAATATATGTATGGATATGTTCATGGTAAATATATCAGATATAGATTGTTCAGAGGGGGATGAAGTTGTAATTTTTAATGCGTTTCATCCTGCCAATGAATTTGCTGAATCAGGAGGTTCAATTTCGTATGAATTGTTATCCAGTATTGGCAACAGAATAATTCGTAATTATTTATAACCTATTCGTTTATGGTTATTTGCTGTAGGTACTAAGACAGCAAAAAGAAATAGCGTAAAGGAAATTCAGCAGATTTTCAATGGTAATCATTAAACACCTTCCAGCAATTTATTATACACGGTGTTGCCTGCTGGCTTTTTAACAACAAAATTGGCTTTATGTTTTTTAGAATAAGGAGGGCAAAATATCTTGTTTCAATATTTTAAATGCATTTATCATTCTAGGATTGCTATAATTTTCTGCTGTAAAAACGACTATCATATCAAAATTTGGTAATACGAATACCATTTGACCTCCATTTCCTTGGGCTTGATAACCTTCAATATGTCTTCCTTTAACATCAAAGTAATTCTTCCACCATAGGAAACCTATTAATAGTTTTAATATCATTTGTAAATCCAATTATTCAGTTTGTTGTTTTCATGCTTGCAGGCAACTAAATTGTTACGTCTATAAAGTAATTTTTAATGTAGACTATTTTGACGTAATTTCGATGTTATAATTTTTTATATGAAGCTAGCTATAGTTGGAGCAACAGGATTAGTTGGAAAAGTCATGCTCCAGGTTTTATCAGAAAGAAAATTTCCCCACAGTGATTTAATTTTAGTAGCCTCTGAAAAATCTTTAGGCAAAAAAATTATATATAATAATAAATCTCATAGTGTTATTTCTTTAAAATCAGCACTTGATCTGGCTCCAAATATAGCGTTATTTTCTGCTGGTAGAGAAACTTCTCTTAAATGGGCGCCTATGTTTGCAGAAAAAGGATGTACTGTTATTGATAATTCTTCAACATGGAGAATGGACCCTTCAAAAAAACTAATTATTCCAGAAATAAATGCTAATATTCTTACTTCTAAAGATAAAATAATATCAAATCCAAACTGTTCAACAATTCAGTTACTTATAACTATCGCTCCTCTTCATGTCAACTATGGCATTAAAAGGTTGGTTATTTCTACATACCAATCTATTACAGGAACTGGAGTTAAGGCAGTTCAGCAATTAGAAAATGAGCTCAATGGAGAAAAAGGGGAAATGGCTTATCCACATCCCATTCATAAAAATGCTATTCCACATTGTGATAGTTTTCAAGAGAACGGATACACTAAAGAAGAAATGAAATTAGTTAATGAAACTCATAAAATATTAAATGATTACAAAATAGGTATTACCGCAACTGCCGTTAGAATTCCTGTTATTGGTGGACATAGTGAGTCAGTTAATATTACATTAAAAAAAAATGCTTCTGTTGATGAAATTAAAAATGTTCTGAATAATAGTGAGGGGCTTGTAATTAAAGATAGTCCTGAAAATAATTCTTATCCAATGCCTATTAACTCAGAAGGAAGTGATAATGTTTATGTTGGAAGAATCCGAAAAGATTTTTCTAAACCAAATTCATTTAATTTATGGATAGTATCAGATAATTTAAGAAAGGGAGCTGCAACAAACTCTATACAAATAGCAGAATTTTTAATTGAAAAAGAACTAGTCTAAATAATTTTCCATAAACTTTGTTGTATAATTTCCTGAAACAAAATCAGGATGATCCATTAATTTTCTGTGGAAAGGAATTGTAGTTTTAATTCCTTCGATTAAAAATTCATCCAACGCTCTTTTCATTTTATTAATCGCTTCTTCTCGAGTCTGAGCTGTTGTAATTAATTTAGCAATCATTGAGTCATAATAGGAAGGTATTGTGTAACCGCTATATACATGAGTGTCAATTCTAACTCCGTGACCACCAGGAAAGTGAAGTGTTTCTATTTTACCAGGACATGGTCTAAAATCATTTTCTGGATCTTCAGCATTTATCCTACATTCAATTGAATGCATTTTAGGAATATAGTTTTTTCCAGAAATAGGAATTCCATAAGCAACCTTTATTTGTTCTCGGATTAAGTCAAAATCAATTACTTGTTCCGTTATTGGATGCTCAACTTGAATCCGAGTGTTCATTTCCATAAAATAAAAATTTCTGTTCTTATCTACAAGAAACTCAACTGTTCCTGCTCCTTCATATTTAATAAACTCTGCTGCTTTAATTGCAGCTTTCCCCATTAAATTTCTGAGTTTTTCAGTCATAAATGGAGATGGAGTCTCTTCTGTTAATTTTTGATGCCTCCTTTGAATTGAACAGTCTCTCTCAGATAAATGACACGCCTTTCCGAATGAATCTCCTACAATTTGTATTTCTATATGACGAGGATCCTCAATAAGTTTTTCCAGATACATAAAATCATTTCCAAAAGCAGCTAGAGACTCTGTTCTTGCACTTTCCCAAGATTTTTCTATTTCATCAGACGACCAAACTGCTCTCATTCCTTTACCCCCTCCTCCTGCAGTTGCTTTCAACATAACTGGATAGCCCATTTTTTTCGCAAGAGCTTTTGCTTCTTCTAATGAATCTAACAAACCCTCAGAGCCTGGTATTGTTGGAACTTTAGCCTTTTTCATTGTTTCCTTAGCAGAGGCCTTGTCACCCATTTGATCAATCATCTCAGCTGATGCTCCAATAAATTTAATATTATGCTCTTCACAAATTTTTGAAAATTTTGCATTTTCAGATAAAAAACCATAACCAGGGTGAATTGCATCTGCATTAGTTATTTCTGCAGCTGCAATAATATTAGCGGGTTTTAAATAAGATTCTGCGCTTTGTGCCGGACCAATACATACGGCTTCGTCAGCAAAACGAACGTGTAAACTTTCTTTATCTGCTGTTGAGTAAACGGCTACAGTTTTTATCCCCATCTCTTTACAGGTTCGGATAATTCGCATTGCAATTTCTCCTCTATTCGCTATGAGTATTTTTTTAAACATTCTATTAAATGTTAAGAAGGGTCAACTAAAAAAAGTGGTTGGTCAAATTCTACAGGAGTTTCATCTTCTACTAAAATTTTAATGATTTTACAATTCATCTCTGATTCAATTTCATTGAAAAGCTTCATTGCCTCAATCACACACATCGTTTCTCCCTTTTTAACCTCGCTTCCAACGTCAAGAAAAACTGGCTTGTCTGGTCCTGATTTTCTGAAAAAAGTTCCAATAATTGGAGATTTTATAACAGTGTATTTATCATCTTCATTTTCTGTTTGGTAATCGTTATTGTCCTCTTGATTAGAAATAACATGACTATTTTGCTCATTTGAAAGAGTTTGTGCAACAGGTAATGATTTAATTGTAGTTGATGAATTACTAGAAGTTTTTATTGTGATCTTAAAATCTTTCTTCTCAATTTCAACTTCATAAGCTCCTGACTTCGCTACAAATTTGATTAGATTCTGAATTTCTTTAATATCCATATTTAAATTTATTATTTTACTAATTTATTCCATTTATAGTATGCTGCTCCCCAAGTATATCCACCACCAAAGGCGGCAAAAATAATTTTGTCTCCTTTTTTAAATTGGTTTTGAAAATCATATAGTAAAAGAGGAATAGTTGCAGCAGTTGTGTTGCCATATTTGGCAATATTTTTAAGTACTTTGTTTGAGTTTAATTTCATTCTTTTTGAGATTGCCTCTATAATTCTCTCATTTGCTTGGTGTGCTAACAGGTAATCAACTTCATCTCCTGTCATATTATTTCTTTCTAATATTGTGTTACTTGCCTCTGACATAGCAGACACTGCTGATTTAAATACTTTACCTCCATCTTGACGAAGATAATGATCTCCATTCAGAATTGTTGTTGAACTTGCTGGAAATAAGGACCCGCCAGCTTTAACACATAGCGCATCTCTTCCAGCACCATCACTTTTGAAATACTCATCTTGCCAACCTAATCCTTCATTGTTTGGCTCAAATAAAACAGCTCCAGCTCCGTCCCCAAATAAGATGCAAGTACTTCTATCCTTATAGTCAATCACAGAAGACATCTTGTCTGCACCAATCACAAGAACCTTTTTGTATCGTCCTGATTCTACTTTACCTGCAGCCATTGACATTGCGTATAAAAATCCGGAACAAGCAGCTTGAAGATCGTACCCAAACGCATTATTACTCCCTATTTGAGTTGCAACATATGCTGCGGTAGCAGCAATTTGCATATCAGGAGTTGTGGTAGCAACTATAACCATGTCAATGGTTAAAGGGTCAATATTATTTTTTGAAATAAGGTTTTTGGAGGCCTGAATCGCTAGAAAGGAGGTTGCTTTTTTAGGGTCTTTAAGAATTCTTCTTTCTTTTATTCCTGTTCTGCTTTGAATCCAGTCATCGTTTGTTTCAACAATTAACTCCAGATCTTTATTTGTAAGTCGATCCTCTGGAACATATCCTCCTATAGCTGTTATAGAAGCACTTATGGTTGTGTTTGATTTCGTCATTCGGCGGCTATTCTAGCTTGAGTATTGAGTGAAGGTATGATTTTTTTTATTAAAAAAATATCGAAAAAACTCTAGTGATAAAGATAATAATTATGGAAAAAACTTCTAAGCTTCTGCAGATTCAGTATTGTCTACTAACACCTTTCCTCTATAATATAGTTTTCCTTCATGCCAGTGAGCACGATGGTACAGATGATTTTCTCCTGTGGTTTTACAGGTGGCTATTTGCTTGTCTGAAGCTTTGTAGTGTGTGCGTCGTTTGTCTCTTCTTGTTTTTGATATTTTTCTTTTAGGATGCGCCATTTTATGCTAGTTTTTATAATAAATCTTTCAATTTGTCCCATCGAGAATCATATTCCGATGGTGTCTCTTTTTCTTTGGGCTGTAATAACTTTAATCTTTCTAAGATATCTGAATTTAACGATCCATCTTTTATTCCAGGATGGATTTTTTTAAGTGGAACTGAAAGAACAACCATTTCATATATGTATTGAGAGATGTCTATTTGATGACTGCCATGAGGTAAAATTAAAATTTCATCACTTTCATCACAATATATTTCTCCAAATTTAATAGTTAAACTAAAATTAGTTAAAACAGGCATTTTAAAATTTTCCATGGATAAATCACATGGAACTAAAATGTCACCTTTTGTTTTAAACATCAAGTTTAGAATTGTTTCTTGTTTTTCAAGTTCAAGTTTAGTTTCTAACTCAGCGCTTTTAAAATCAAAATAATCAAAACCTTCAAAGAACTTAGTGTCAATCTTAAAATTAAATTTGTGACTTCCTTCTTTTAAACCCGCAAATTTAATTACAAAAGGATTTAAACCACCCATTATATTAACATTTAAGCTCGCAAATTTAGAATTTTTTTTTTACAAACTTGACTTTTGTTTTATTTATTAGATTAAATCACTTTAATTGGTGTCTATATTTAAAAATTCTAATGGATTCTAATATTGCTGCTTTAAAAGAGTTTGGGTTTGCAATTCCTTTTCCGGCAATATCAAACGCTGTTCCATGGTCTGGAGATGTTCGAATTAAATTTAGACCTGCTGTAAAATTCACTCCATTTCCAAAGGATAACATTTTGAAAGGGATAAGGCCTTGGTCATGATACATTGCAATAATAGCGTCATATTCTTTATGTTTTTCAGAGGCAAAGAAGCTGTCTGAGGCAAATGGCCCATATGCTTTGGTTTGATTTTTATTAATTTCAGAAATAGTGGGTTTGATGATGCAATCATCTTCATTGCCAATAACTCCCCCATCTCCACTATGAGGGTTCAAGCCTAAAAATGCGATTTTAGGTTTTAGAATTCCAAAATCATCTTTTAAACTTAATAAAACTTGATTAGTTTTAGAAATTAGATGTTCTCTCGAAATCATTGCAGAAACTTTATTTATTGGAATATGATCGGTGACAAGTGCAACTCTTAGATCATTAGCAACCATGAACATTAATGAATTTCCTTTAAAATTTTCATTTAAATAATCAGTATGACCAGGAAATTTAAAATTTTCTGACTGGATAGATTTTTTATTTATGGGGGCAGTAACTAGGGTGTCTATAACTCCCCCTTTAATTGCTTTTATACATCTAGTTAAAGACTCAACTGAAACAGCGCCAGCTTTTTTACATTGAAATCCAAAATTAACCTTATAATCATATTGAGAAGTTTCAACTACGTTTAGAACTTCTTCTTTTATGTCTTGAGTATTATTAATATAATTTGATTTGATTTCTTTATTAAAATGTTCAATTTGAAAGTCAACTATGCTTCTAGGTGCATAAAGAATCGGGATTATAAATTCATACAAACTTTTGTCTTCAAATACTGAAAGAATTATCTCCAGCCCAACTCCGTTTGGATCTCCAATTGATAAACCTGTTTTTATTTTATCCATTGACTGTTTTTAGTTCTCTTTGAATTAACTATTTTTACCCTCAAAGGTAAATAAATTTAATCGTCATGTTTACAGGGATTATAGAGAGTCTTGGTGAGATAAAATCAGTTAACAAAAGTGAAACAAATATTAATTTTAATGTTAAAAGCTCATTAGCAAATGAATTAGAAATTGATCAAAGTCTTTCCCATAATGGAGTGTGTTTAACGATAGTTAACGTTTCTGAAAATAGTTATTCCGTTACTGCTATAAATGAAACGATACTTAAAACTAATTTGAAAAACTTAAAAGCAGGAGACTTTGTAAATCTTGAACGTTCAATGAAAATGAACGGTAGGCTTGATGGACACATTGTTCAAGGGCATGTTGATCAGACTGGTACCTGCACTTCAATAGAAAATCATGATGGAAGTTGGGTCTTTAGTTTTGAATTTGATTCTGATCAAAAAAATATTACAATTGAAAAAGGATCTATAACGGTCAATGGTGTTAGTTTAACGGTTATAAATTCTAATAAAAACAGTTTTTCAGTTGCAATTATTCCATATACTTATCAAAACACAAACTTTCATAAGCTAGTTAAAGGAGAAATTGTTAACTTAGAGTTTGATGTTTTAGGCAAGTATATTGCGAAAATACTTGATTTGTATAAATAAAAATATCCGTTAACTAATCTAATATATTATGAATATTCTTGAGCTCACCACAATTCTTCTTTTACTAGCATCAATTTTTTCAATTATTAATCTAAGACTTCTAAAGCTTCCGCAAACAATAGGCTTAATGATTCTTGCGATCGGACTATCAATTAGCGTGTTAGCAATTGGCCTTATTTCTCCTAGTTTTTTAGAAACTGTAACAACTTTGATTAAAAGTTATGATTTTGAAATACTCTTAATTGATGTAATGCTTCCTTTTTTACTTTTTGCTGGAGCTATTAGTGTTGATGTTCATGAATTATTAAAAGATAAAGTAACTATACTTTTACTTGCAACTTTTGGTGTTATTTTTTCAACATTTGCTGTGGGTTCAGGTGTTTTCTGGCTTGTAGAACAGCCTTTTTTTGGACTAAACGAATTGGGCTTAAGCTATATTGACTGTTTATTGTTTGGAGCATTAATAGCCCCTACAGATCCAATTGCTGTTCTAGCAATGGTAAAGAAAATGAACTTATCGTTAACTACAGAAACACGTATTGCTGGTGAGTCCCTTTTTAATGATGGCATTGGTGTCGTTATTTTTCTTACGCTCTTTAAAATAAGGAAACAAGGGATTGATAATATATCAATAGGATCTGTAAGTGAATTATTTGCAACTGAGGTTATTGGTGGGGTTGCTTTAGGAGCTTTAATTGGTTACTTAGGTCTTAAGCTTGTTAAATATATTGAGAACGAACATGTTGAACTTGAAGTGTTAATTACCCTTTCCCTTGTGTTGTTGGTTTCAATTGTATCTCAACAATTTCATGTTTCAGGTGTCCTAGGGGTTGTTGTCATGGGGCTATTCTTAAACAGAAATGTTGATACTGATAAAAAAGAAGCTGGAGTTCAGAAAGCAATGGGTGGATACGTCTATAAATTTTGGCACTTGTTGGATGAAACCCTTAATGCAATTTTATTTATTTTAATTGGACTTGAAATAATTCCAATATTTCAAAATTTTGATTCAAGCTATTTTATGATTTCTATATTAACTATAGCTATCGTAGTTGTTTCTCGTGGTATTGGTGTTTGGACACCAATTAAATTTCTTTCATATTTTAAAAGTTTTGAGAAAAATACTGCAATGATTATTACTTGGGGAGGACTCAGAGGTGGCCTAAGTATTGCTTTAGCTCTAAACCTCCCTAATGAAATAGGTGAAGGGAAAAATCTTATATTATTTCTAACTTATATGGTAGTTTTGTTTACTATTTTAGTTCAAGGATTGACTCTTAAAAAGATAGTTAAGTAGTTTTAGTTTTAACTAGAAATTTATACTATTGATAAGAGAAATGATACTATCACAACACTTCTGTGTAACTTAAAATTGAAAGGAAGTGTCTTATGTTTTATTATAATTATTTAAGGACAAAAGCACAGCAGACTACCATTAGCTCAACTCGACTTAAAGTAACTCTAATTTAGCAGGTCAATGAGCCTGTTTTATTTAATTTTTTTTATTGATGACTTTTAAAAGCTTTGAGCTTTTCTATTAGTTTTGGAACTACATCAAATGCATCAGCTACTATTCCATAATCAGCTGCTTTAAAGAAGGGGGCTTCAGGGTCATTGTTAATCACTACTTTAACTTTAGAGGCGTTGATCCCAGCTAAATGTTGAATTGCTCCTGAAACTCCAATTGCAATATATAAATTAGAAGCTACCGGTTTTCCAGTTTGACCAACATGTTCACTATGAGGTCTCCATCCCATGTCAGAGACTGGCTTAGAGCAAGCTGTTGCAGCGCCTAATGTTGATGCTAGGTCTTCTATAAGGTGCCAGTTTTCTGGCCCTTTCAATCCTCTTCCTCCAGAAATGACAATATCTGCATCAGCAATACTCACAGACCCAGTTGCTTTATCCAAAGATTCAACTTTAATTTTAGGATTGTTTTTAGAAATCTTTACATCAACTACTTCAGGGCGTGAATCTTTTTCGTGAATACCATATGAATTATTAGATACGCAAATAATATTTATAGATCCTTTTAACGTAGTATAATTAAAAGCTTTGTTTGTAAAACAAGATCGTTTAACGACCAAAGGAGAAATGCTTATTGGAGTAGAGACAACATTTGACGCTAGGCCAGCTCCAAGTTGAACTGCCAATAAAGGCGACATATATTTTGAGTCCGCTGAAGAGCTGAGGACTAAAATAGACACTCCCTCTTTTTTTGAGAGCTCTGAAATAGTGTCTGCATATACTTGAGCCGTATAATCATTCATTGAAGAATCTTTTACTGATAAAACCTTATCTGGTCCATAATTTGCTAATTCATTTGGGTCGTCTGCGTTAATTGAGATTACCACTAGGTTCTTATTCGATTCATTTGCTAAAGCACGGCCATATGATACTGCTTCAAATGCACTTTTTTTAAATTTTCCGTTTTGACTTTCTGCATATACTATAATTGCCATATTTTATAATTTAAATAACTTTTGCCTCGTTATGTAAAAGGCTTATTAATTCATCTATGTTATCTGGATCTACTAATTTAACACTTCCTTTAGCGGGTGGTTTTTCAAATTTATCAACACTAGATTTAGAAAAACTATTTGCAGGAGCAACAACATCTAATGGTTTCTGTCTTGCCTGCATTATTCCCCTCATGTTTGGTATAATAAGATCTGATTCTTCAACTAATCCTTTTTGAGCTCCTATAACTATTGGTAATGAGCAGCTAAGTGTTTCTACGCCTCCGTCAATCTCTCTTTTTGCGATTACTTCGTTTCCATTAACATCCATTGAAATACAGTTTGTTACAAAAGGCATTTCCAGCATTTGAGCTAACATTCCCGGAACCATTCCACCATTATAATCTATTGATTCTCGTCCACAAATAATTATATCAAAACTTTCTTTTTCACATAATGACTTCAATTGTTCTGCAACACTAAAGCCGTCTAAGGCTTTTGAATCAATTCTAACAGCTTTGTTGGCCCCAATAGCTAGACACTTTCTAAGAATAGGCTCACAGCTAATGTCTCCAACGGTTACAACAGTTACTGTTGCTTGATTTTTTTGTTGAAACCAAATAGCTCTTGTTAAGCCAAATTCATCATTTGGATTTATAATAAACTGAACGCCGTTAGTGTCAAAAATCTTATCGTTTTCGACAAAATTAATCTTTGAAGTGGTATCAGGAACATTACTTATGCAAACTAAAATATTCATTTTATGCTAATTTAATTATTATCAAATTTACAACAAATAATATTAAATTTAAATTTAATATTATATTAAGAATACACTTCCTAGAGTGATTTTGTCTGCCTTTAAATATGATTTTCCTATATTTATACACGTAAAATTTATTGTACTCAAAAATAATTTATTTGGAATCATCAAAACCTAAAAGAAAAAGAGGTCGACCTAGCTTAGCTCAAGAGCTTGATATTGATCGACTACTAACTATTGCACTTGAACATTTTTCTAACTATGGATTTGAAGGAGCTCAATTAAAAATAATTGCAGAAAAAGTAGGAATAACTAATTCATTAATTAGTTATCACTTTAAAAACAAAGAAGAATTGTGGAAAAAATCTGTAGACCATTTAGCCAAATCAATTGTTGAAAAATTTGAGGCAATGCGATCTGAACTTAAAGATACAGAGGGAGTTCCTATGCTAAGGTCATATACAAGACAACTGATTTACTTTTCAGCAAAAAACCCTCCTTTTTATAAATTAACATTCATGGAGATGGGTAAAAACAGTTGGAGGTCAGATTATCTAATAAGTTCAATCGTTGAGCCGTTAACTCTAATCGGTCAAAGCGCCCTTAATAAAGCGTCTACCAGTCCAAATTTTATAGCAATTCCTCAACCAAATTTTGTTAGTATAATTTTTGGTGCATGTTGTAGTTTTTTCATGCTAACCAGGCTAATAGAGCATCAATACGACATAAGCACATTTGATCACGAGCATATTGAAAAACACGCTGATCTAGTAAATCAGATTATTTTTGATTCTTTTGAATAATTTCTAAACAAAAATTATTTATGTTTTTAATTTAATTTTTTCCTTTTTTAAGCTTTCTGCTTTTTGCTTATAGCGATATTTCAACATGAAAATATGATACTTTTGTTTTGGCTTAAACCGGTCAATCTGATAAAAGTATCTAACCGTCCACTTACTTCCTTTAACTTTATTGCTGCTTCCAAAACCATATCTTATCTTCTGTAAATTATCTCCTGAGGTTTTTTCTATAAACTCAACAGAAAAATATGGATCCCAGTCCCACTTCTTAATTGAATATTCAAATGCTGATCTAATTCTTAGATACTCTTTAAGGTCATTTTGTTTATCTAATGAAGTTCTTTTTTGAAACGCTAATCTTATAAAAACTTTTATTGGTTTAAGATTTAGTTCTTTTTCAACTGCAACCCTATATCTCCATAAATTTTCAAACCCTTGAGCTTTACCCTTGTTATCATTTTTTGAATAATACCTTAACTCTATTTCAAAGTTTAAGTTTTTGGAAATATTATAATCTGTGCTAATTTCTGTGATATAGCTGTCTACAACATTAAGATCTTCTTTTAATCGATAAAGCTGAGAAATACTAAATGAAACCTCCTCTTTTGGTTGATAAATGTATGACACTGAAGACCAAAATCTTGACTCATTAAGATCCTGACTCAAAGCAAAACTTGAATAAAAAAACAGTATTAGGTAGGCTGACTTATTCAGTATTTTTATTATAAAACAAGTGAACTTGAATAATTTTAGATTCATAATCTATCTTAAATATATTATGATTTTGAACAGAAATATTATGTTCTTTAGTAATATTATCTATTGCATTATTAACATTATCACACATATTTTTTTCATCTAAAGGAAGGTTAACAATTATTTTATTTCTTGTATATATATCATCTGCGTGTAATAAATATTTTTCTGCAAATAAAACAGATAAACATACAGCGACATTTATTATTATTAGCGTAAGCCATCCAAAGCCACCAATGGTCAATGCGTTAATTACGGATAGCCCTATGGTAACAAACAAGTACGTTATTTCTTCAGGAAGAACAGCTTCAGTTCTGTACCTTATAATTCCAAAAATAGCGAAAAGTCCAAGGGCCATTCCAAAATTAAGATCAACTTGCTTTAGTGTAAAACATAAAAAGAAGACAATTACGCTTATGATAAAAAAGGTAGAAATGTGTCTGCTGATTTCTTTACTGTGATGATTTATTATTTTTATGAGTATTCCAATAAAAAAAAGATTAAATAGAAATCTGAAAAGCATTTGAGCCCACTCATTATTCATTAAAGCTAATTCATTCATAATATTAATTTTTCAAGTTAAAATTATAACTTTAAAACTATAGTTTGTCAAACAATTTACTAATATTAGCTAGATTAAAGATTCTTTAGAATGAATAAGTCGATGTTTAAAATTTTTATAATTAATTTTTTTGTACTTACGGTTGTGTTTATATCATGTTCTAAAAAAGACTTTAATAGCTCTTCTTCTATTGATTCATTTTCAGTAAACCAGACAGGGTCCGATTTGCCTTATATAAAAATTACAACTCAAAACTTGATTTTGAATGAACCAAAGGTGATGGCAAATATGGAAATTTTTGAAAAAGGTGAAAAAACTTTTTCAAGTCCAATTGGAATTGAATATAGAGGTGCCAGTTCTTTTAGAATGTCCAATAAAAAATCATATGGTGTTGAAACCTGGGATGAGTCAGGAAATGATATTAATTTAGAGATATTTGATTTTCCAAAAGAAGAAGACTGGATATTAATGGGGCATGTTTTTCGAAGTCCTGAAACTATTTTTGATCCATCATTAATGCGTCATTATATAGGATATGAACTATACAGAAACATGGGGAATTATTCAAGCAGATCAAAGTTTGTTGAACTTGAAATTGGAAATAATACAGGAGCAGCTAATTATCAAGGTGTTTATGTGTTTATGGAAAAGCTTAAAAGAGATTCAAATAGAATAAATATAGCAAAGCTGAAGATTGACGATAATGACACCGAATCAATTACTGGAGGGTACATCCTTAAGATTGATAAAACTTCAGGATCTGATGTTGCGCTTGAAAATCAATCTTTAGAATATTATGAGAGTAATTGGCAGGATGATGCTAGTTATAATGAGGATATTAGTTTTAGGTCTAATTATGATATTAACGGAGACAGTCTTCAATCTTTGGACCCATTTGGACCTCCTTATCATCCATTTCAATACTTAGAAACTTACTTTTTATATGAGTATCCCAAAGCAGATGAAATTAGTTTAGATCAAAAAGCATATATCCAAAATTATATTAATGATTTTGAGACTGCTCTTGCAAATGAGAATTTTAGTTCCGACCACAGAGAGTATTTAAATTATATTGATATCGATAGTTTTGTTGATTTTTTTATTATCAACGAACTAACTGGTAATATTGATGGTTATCGATTGAGTACCTACCTTCATAAAGATAGAGGTGAAAAATTAAAAATGGGACCTATATGGGATTTAAATATAGGTTACGGCAACTCAGACAGATTGCCTTTTGATGATTGGATTGCAAACTACAATACTTATGTTCCTAATGATGCATGGCTTGTACCTTTTTGGTGGCAAAAATTTTTACAGGACCCTGTTTTTAAAACATCCCTTAAGACAAGGTGGCAAGAACTAAGAGCTAATACTCTTTCAGTTAATACAGTTTTAGACCTTGTGGAAGAAACTAGCCAGTATCTAATTGTAAATGGAGCTGTTGAAAGAAATTATAATAAATGGAGTGGAATACCTGTTGACTATCCTGGAGCTATTAACGATATTAAAACTTATCTGAATGACAGGCTTTTATGGATGGATAATAAAATAAATCAGTTTTAAAACTTCTCTATATCATGTGCTGAAGTTAGATCTTTTAAATGTTCTTTTGCTATATATGCAAATACAGATTTTTCTTCATGTTTTATTAATGTCCTTAATGCCTCTGGGAGCTCCTTTTCATTTCTTTCATGATTCATGATACAATCTTTTAAATATGGATAAATTTCAAGTCCACTAAAGCTAAATATATTCATGCTAACCAGAAGTTGATTCGAGCTATTTCTATATGAATTATGTGTTTCAATAGAAGGTTTTTCAACTATTTCCTTTAAAAAATTTTTATTATCTAATTTAATAAGAGCAAACTTTGTAATTCTTTCTTCAGGAAATTTCAAATATGAACGATCGTAAGCTATGATAGAGTGGGGTGAAGTATCATGATGCAAAAGTGATTTTAATACATTTATAGAATAAAGATTATCCGCGTTACAAACTGTAAACCTCTGTTTTAAAAGTTCAGGAAATTGATCTAACGCTTGTTGAATCCCATCAGCTGTACCCATCGGTTTTTGCCTTCCTTGAGGAATATTTTGGATTGACAAAAAGAATTTGAGTCCTTTTATTTCAGGATCAGACTTATTAAAATCTATCCATTGGTGAAAAGCTTTGTTTTCAAGAGATGTTAATATATATACATTTTCATAACCTGCTTGTTTTACATTAGAGCAAAGATAAAAAAGCAAGCTTTTACCTTTGCCATCTAATGGAATTAGTGTTTTGTGTTCTAATGAAGCTACCTCCTTAACCTTGGTTGATAAATCCACTTCATCTAAAGTTTTTTTCATTCTAGAGGATGCCCCAGCAGCCATTATAATTATATTTTTCATGTTTTAATTATTAGTTTGTTAGGTTGACTTCAAAGACATCTTTAGCTCCTGCTTTTAAAAACGCATTCTTAATATTAAGAATATTAATAGGATTAACCATTGCAACCATACATCCTCCTCCTCCCGAACCAACAATTTTTGACCCGTAAGCTCCTGCTTTAATTCCTTGCTTAATTTGATTTGTTATTGCTTCAGGAGTATTTTGAATTTCATTAGATAATAGTGCTTGATGAGAATTCATTAATTCTGATAATTCATTTTGTGAGCTATTGTTTTGTTCTAATATTTTTATTGCTTTTTTTGTAATCATATAATTTAGAATTGTCGCCTTCCAATAAGGACGAAGATCTCTGGAGAGATTGTATTTGTACTTTATATAATCTGATTCTTTAGCATCCAAAAGAATGAAGCTTTTGTCTAGTTTTTGAATAACTTCAAGAGCTTTTTGAGCATTTAATCTCGCGTCTTTTAAAACTCCTAATGTGTTTTTGGGAATACCCGAATCTATGACTAAAAGTGATCCCAAATTACCTTTGAGGTTGATATATGTTTTTTTGGAAGTATCAATTGCCAATAATCCTCCAATAGATATAGTGTATTGATCCATAATTCCGCCAGGTTGATTGAAAAAATCTACTTCTGTTGAAACAGCCCATTTTGCAATTTGTAAATCTGTTATGGGTTTTTTCTTGGCAAATGCTTGAACCAAGAATCTTATCCAGCCAATTACTAAAGAAGATGAGCTAGATAATCCTGCATTTATAGGTAGATCTCCAGAAACATCAATACTATATCCTTGATTGGGAATAATTCCTTCTTTGCCTAAGACATAAAGTCCTGATCTGAAATAATCTCCAGGTTTTATTGTTTTTGGATCATTAGTAAATTCAACTTTAATTGATTTTTTGAAATCGAGAAGATTGACTTCAAAAAAAGAGGATTGAATTGGTTTGGCCTTTATATGTATATATCTGTTAATTGTACCTGCAATAACAGGAAGTCCAAGATAGTCCTGATGATCTCCAAAAAAACAAATTCTTCCCGGAGTTGCAATTTTAATCATATTGTCAATATATCAATTTTACCTATAACAAGTGGTAAAAAAAATCTATTTAATAGAGGTTTTAATGTCATTAAAAACTTACTCGATTATATTAAAAAAATGTTATAGCATTTTATATTTATGTTTTTATTATAATTGCATTTAACATTTGTTTTATAATTTGAAGAACCTATTCTTTTTAATTTTTAATTTATTAATTCTGTTTTCTTGTAATAAAGACAACTCGGAGTCTAATGAGATGCTTTTAGACGGGACAACCTGTTCATTAGGAGGAAATAACACTTATAATTGTTCAATGATCAAGAATGGGCTGGCTAGAGAGTTCATTGTATATGTTCCCGAATCTTACTTCTCTCAAAATCTAGCTGTTCCTCTTTTATTTAGCCTACATGGTTTTACAAGCTATGCTAAATGGAATATTCAGTATACTGGATTTCGATCTTTAGCAGATGAAAATGGGTTCATTGTAATTTATCCTCAAGGATCGCTATGGAAAACTCTTCCAAGTGAGAAAACTGGATTCTCCTCTGAAGGAAATACTCATTGGAATGTTGGTTGGACAACTGAATTAGATGAAAGAAGTACATCTGATGATATTGGATTTATTGATGATTTGATAGAGTGGTCTTCAGATAATTATAATGTTAATACTAATCGGGTGTATTCTACTGGGATGTCAAATGGTGGGTTTATGAGCTATCATTTAGCTTGTAATTTAGGCTCAAAAATTGCAGCAATTGCATCAGTTACTGGATCCATGTCGCCTAAAACTTTTTCAGAGTGTACTCCTGATCACCCTACTCCCGTAATGCAAATTCATGGACTTGATGATTATGTTGTGCCCTATCTAGGATATGAAGCCCTCTGTGAGCCGATGGATGATGTAATTAACTTCTGGGTTAATTACAACCGCTGTAATAGCTCCCCCACAAGTCAAATTATAACTGATCTTAATGGAGATGAATATGGTGGTATTCATAAAGTATATGAAAATGGAGAAAATAACGTTTCTGTTGAATTTTATTTATTAGACGAAATGGGTCATGAATGGCCGAGGGTTAATGCTCCTAGTGATTATGGCTCATATGACATAGACGCTCCATCACTGATTTGGGAATTTTTATCAAAATATGATATAAACGGTTTGATTAATTAGACTCTGATGAATTTATTTTATATTTTTTTTCTAATACGCTGGCATTAAAAGTGTTAACCTTTCCATATAAAAAAATTTTGTAAGTTTATTAACGTAACCAATAAATATATTATGGAAAAAATACTAAATCAAATTTTGGATTTACCTCACATGGTGAATCAAAAACTTCCAAAAAATAATTTTAATGCTATGGTGGAAGGTTCAGAAGGCTCCTTTGGAGGCTGGGCAGGAACTTTTTATAAGATTGGCGCTTTAGTTCTTCTTCTTGGGATGTTACTCACTGCAATTACTGGTGGAATAGACGCTATTAACTCTGCAGATGGTATTGGAAAAGGCACCGCTGTTGTTTGTATGCTTATTTTAATATACGCAGCGTTTCCAATTGCTCAAACTGTAAGATCAGCCGGAGATAGTTTAGCTGGTTCCAAAAGTGGAATCGTAGATTTCTTTTTTAGAGATCTTATTGTAGCCAATATCAAACTTTTTGGCCATGCTGGAGCTTTAGTTGCTTTATTTGGAGCATTTTGCGCTACATTGGGATGGTTGTTAATGGGTACAGACCCAAATATTTCTATTGCTCCTGAATTTTTTGCTGGAGTAGCATATTCTGTTAGCCTACCTATTAATGCTGCTGCTGAATTTTTATCAATGATTCGCTTGGATTTTGTAGGAGGAGTATTGAAGGACTTTAGTGCTTGGGATGTTACTGGTTCAGACGCTTCTGGTTATAACATAGGAGGACTTGTAGCTGTTGGATGGGAATATGTTCAAGTTGCAATTGTATTAGCAAAATTATATGTTTCTCTAGCTATTTATAATTTCCTTTATGGACTTTTGAGTTCTTTGTCTAGGTGGATAAAAAATCCATCTCTTCCAATCAAAACAAGTTGATTACAAAAACTATTAAAAGCTTGTGATTAAAGTAAAAGTTATGAGAGAATAATTTTTCATTAATTAGTTTAAAACTATAAAAAACCTTCACAAACGTGAAGGTTTTTTTTACATAAACTTTAATTCTTGAGTAAAAATAAGTTCGTAATCTATATCTAGCTTATTTTCCATTTTAACAAGCATAAGGCTAGGGATTTTTATTTCAAAATATGATGTGAAATATTTTATTGGTTAGATTCTGATAGAATATTATTGATCAGAAAAATATGAGGAATTGTTACTGAAACTACAAAAGAATAAAGTATTCTATAAAAATTCTCTCCCATTATTTCTCCATACGAAACCAAAAAAATTAAACCTGCAATTGAGACCGCCCAATAATATCCACTTTTTTTCAAATACAATAAAATAGTTTTTTTAGAAACATCTTTATATAGATAATGAATCTGATCATGTATTGACGGAATAGAATGCCATATTACA
The DNA here is from genome assembly GCF_982709265.1 of Candidatus Marivariicella framensis. NCBI lineage: Bacteria > Pseudomonadati > Bacteroidota > Flavobacteriia > Flavobacteriales > Flavobacteriaceae > Candidatus Marivariicella > Candidatus Marivariicella framensis. The sequence goes on from NZ_CEXPNT010000003.1 coordinate 98,530, forward strand.
AAGTAGGAGGCAAAAGAAACGATTAAGTTGGTATTGTAAAACAAGACATATATTACAAGTAAATAAAATAATTCTTTTGGAATAGAAAACCTTAAATTCTTATAATCTACAATCCATAATAAAGCTGTCAATCCCATAAAAACAAATAAAATAGTCTGAATTGGAAATTGGTTTATTTCACTCTCTATCAAAGGATTCAGTATGTTGATTACTGATTCTTTATTGGTTTCTATCATAAGCAAGAATATTACCATCCCATATAATGAAAAATGCCAAAACTTCATTTTAGAATTTGACAATTTATTGTGAAAATGTTGTTCTCCGAAATGGTAACTACTGATCAGTAAAAAGGTTATAAACCCTATTAACGGTAGGTTATACACTACCAAAAAAGCAGTAAAAGCAGTAAGAATATATAAAAAGATAATAACTGCCTTGATTTTAAAGGATGAAGTATTTAATTTGGTTGTTATTAAGGTAATATCGCAAGCGCCGTGGCCTAATCCTATTGATAGTATAAATATACTTGCAACAATTATATCAATATTTGAAAAGGAATAAAGTGATATCCATATGATAAATATTGATGATATAATTTTAATTTTAGAAAGCATAAATAGCAATTTATAGTAGGATTTGTTAAAAATTCAACTAATTTTAGGATTCAAAACTATTAAAAAATAATTATATGAACATTTTAAATTTAATGATTGAGGGTGCTCCAATAGAGAATTTAATAACTTTTACTTTCTTTATTGGTTGCATGGCTATGATGGCTGCATCTGTATTTTTCTTCCTGTCAATGAACTCTTTTGGTGAAAAATGGAGAACTTCTATTCTAGTTTCTGGGTTAATTACTTTCATCGCTGCAGTTCACTACTGGTACATGAGAGAGTATTACATGGATACGGGTTCTTCTCCAACTTTTTTTAGATATGTAGACTGGATACTTACGGTACCTTTAATGTGTGTTGAATTTTATTTAATACTTAAAGCTGCTGGAGCTCAAAAATCTTTAATGTGGAAATTGATACTTCTTTCTACAATTATGCTCATAACTGGTTACATTGGTGAAGGATTGCACAATGATGATGGCCAAGCTTGGTTGTGGGGTCTTATTTCAGGAATCGCATACTTTGCTATTGTATATGAAATCTGGTTGGGTGGTGCTGCTAAACTTGCTGCTTCTGCAGGAGGTGCTGTACAAGCTGCACACAAAACTTTATGCTGGTTTGTATTAGTTGGTTGGGCAATTTACCCAATTGGTTATATGGCTGGTACTGAAGGATGGTACAGTGGAATTTTTGGTGGACTAGACATGGACGTTATTTATAACGTTGGTGATGCTATCAATAAAATTGGATTTGGTTTAGTTGTTTATCAATTAGCTGTAGATTCTAAATAATAAATTTTATAAATCATAAAAAAACCCTCGCAATTGTGAGGGTTTTTTTTTACATAAATTTATTCTTGAATAAAAATAAGTTCATACTCTATATCTAGATTGTTTTCCATTTTAACAAGCATAAAGTCCGGAAGTTTTATTTCAAAGTCTGAAGGTTTTATTTTAAAGTTTCCTTTTAGCATTATCTTTTCATTTGTTTGATTCCAATCTCCTGACACGTTAATTTCTTTATCTATACTGTGGAATTTTATTTTTCCAAGTATCATAAATTTGTCATTATTTAAAGTAAACGATTCTCCAAAAAAACTTACATCGGGAAATAATAAAGTTTCTAAAATTTCCATTGCGTGGGAATCCCTTGATGAGTTTCCACTATCAAAATCTTTAATTGCAGAAATTATTGCTGTTTTTATAGGTTGATTTTTTTCCATAATCAAAACGCCTTTAACATTTTTACTGGTTCCAGACCACTCGTGTAAAATGTGTTTTCCTTCATAAGAAATGTAAGATTGATCTTTACTAAGTATCCACTTTTCTTGAGGTGCTTGTTGACAATTAACATATAATGAAGTCAATAAAAAAACTGTAATAAATCTATTCATGCATTAAAATTTAAAAACTAAAACTGCTGTTGCAAAGCTTCCAAATAATGTATAGGCAGATGCCTTATGGGCACCCCTATCTCTATCGGAAAAGTAATTCGTTGAAAGCATTGCTGAAAAATGTATTGTTGCTAAAATTTTATGAGCTTTGATGGAATTTAATCCTCTTACTTTTTTGCTAATAAGCGGAGGGGGTGAAAATAAAGAAAGTCCAGCGCCAGTAAAATATCCAATGTTTACAATTTTTCCCATAGTTTTGTGTGTATCGTATAGGCTATAATCGCCATTATATAATTTTCCTCCAATAACTCCTTGAGCTATCATTGCTAAAAGTGTTGTATACCCAATAACTTGATGTGTTTTCAACATTACTCTTCTAACCTTAAGTTCTTTTGCTCTCATTTCTAATGTTAAAGGAACTATTCGAGTTTTTCTGAAAACACCTTTATTTCCCCATAAAAATCTTTGGGTGAAAATCATTCTTTCAGGAAGTAAAGGCAGCTCACTTTTATCTTTTTTTACAATCATACTGAATAAGTCATCTTCAGATTGAGCTTTTATTTGAAAGGAAAACAAAAGAGCAATAAGAATAATAAAAAAATCAGGTTTTATGTAAAATTTTACTTTTTTCAATTTAATTTATGACTTTGTAACGGTTAGAGTATTGCCAATTTTGTTGACAGAATAACATTGTAATGGTCCACTATTAGTTCCTTCGCTAACACAATCGGTTGGATAGGAGTTGTTGTGGCGACCACAAACGAAAATACTTTCAGATGGGCTATAGGACCAGGCATCCCTTGCTCCTTGATGAGGACAAAGATTATTAAATGCCAAATAAGAAGATTCTGTTTTTAGTAAAAGTATTTTTTGAGCAGTAAAGTTCATCCATCCTTGATTTGCTAATAAATCAAAAGTAGGATGAGAAAGATCAATTTCAATTATTTTTCCATTAACAGCATATCCACTATCTCCCTCAGGCATAATAACTTCTTCCGATTCTTTTGAACATGCATTCAAAAAACTCACACCTAGAATTGCCATGGCAACCCTTGGACAGGTATTGTTTAAAAACTCTCTTCTTTTAATTTTTTTCATAATCTTAGTTTGTGTCAAAAATAATAAATTTAACTATAATAAAAAAAGCCCTCACTTTAAGTGAGAGCATGATTTTACTGGTGGTTCCACCAGGATCCAAACCCGTGAAATATAGTCTCCTGCATAAGACCAGACATTTGCTTGTTAATGTCTTTAAAACTCATACATTTAATAGATTATATTTAAAAACATCTAATTTGATTAAGCGTATATTAATTGTAATCTTTTCTTTTCTTTTTACTACTTGTATTGAACCGATAGCTCCTGAATTTGATTTTTTAGAAGATTTATTATTTATTGAAGGTATGGCGTCTTCAATTGAAGGAGCGTCATATGTTAAAGTCAGAATAGGTTCAAATGAATCTGGTTATTACAAAACAGGCTTTTTCTCTAACTGCTTAGTTGAGTTAATTAGTGATAATAGGGTTGTGAAGCTAATAGAGGGTCTTGACAGGTATTATGCACCTTTAGGTTTTAAAGTTTTACAAGGAGAATCATGGGAATTAAAAATTATTTTTCCTGATGGGACTGAGTATAGATCTTACCCAGAAACTATGCCTGATGAAGTTTTAATTAAAGACATTAAATCTGAGTATGATTTACAACTATCATATGATAATAGGACCAATAGGTATATCCCAGGTCATAAGATTTTGATTTCATTTGATGATCCTATTGAAAAAGAAAATTTTTATTACTATGATTATAAAACTTATGAAGATGCTCCATATTGTGATTATTGTTATAAAGGTGTTTTAAGAGATGGAGAATGTATAAGTACAAGTGGTTACATCAGTACTTATGGTCCTCAATATTTTACTTATGCATGTTTTTCAGATTGTTGGAATATTAGATTTAACAATGAAAGTATTTCAATTTTTAGTGATGAATTTACAAATGGAAAACCTGTAAATAATTTAGTAGCCGTTGAGCTACCATTATATTCAAAAAGGAATATTTTAGTAAAAGTTCAAAAGTTTAACGTGTCTTATGAAGCTCATAGATATTTAAAATCTTTAAAAGATGCTATTGGAAACAATAGCGGATTAAACGCACCACTTCCTTCGGTATTGATTGGTAATTTATATAATCCAAATGATGAAGATGAAATTATTATGGGAAGATTTACAGTGGCGTCGGGATCAAGTAAATCAATATACATCCGTAGAAATAATTTAGCAGGTAATGCAGTTTCAGAATACGAACAAAATCATTATGAAAAATTTGGAGATAATGTTCCTCAGCCTTTATGTGCGACTTGTTATCCAATTTATGCACCCTGTGAAGAAGGTCTATACAGAACATCAATAAAACCAGAAGGCTGGAATTCAAATATGGATAGAGGGTTTATTAATTAAAATTAATGAAAGAAATTTTTAATTATTTCTTTGTGTGTATGCTAATATTAACCTTGCCTTTAAAGGCTCAAGAATATGACCTTACACTTTATGTAACAGATTTTGAAACGGGAAAGCCTCTAAGTAGTTTAACAGTTTTAATCAATTCTTCGAGCGGGAGCGGTATTACAAGTTCAGAAGGAGTTTTCTCAACTTCTCTTCCAGAAAAAGAGTATACACTTTCACTAGAGTATACAGGATACAAGAATAAGCAACTAATAATTGATTTAAAAAAAGACACATTAATTTCAGTTAAAATGAATGTTTTTGAAGAACAATTATCTGAAGTTGTAGTCCTAGCAAAAAAAATGAATGAAAATGTTGAAACACCGCAAATGGGAGTTTTTAATATCACAGCTAAAGAACTGGTGAAAATCCCATCAGCATTTGGAGAATTTGATGTGCTTAAAAGTATTACATTGATGGCAGGTGTAAATAATGCAGGAGATGTAAGTAATGGAATTTCTGTAAGAGGCGGTTCTCTAGATCAAAACCTTATGTTATATGATTCCGCACCTGTTTTTAACCCAACTCATCTTTTTGGTTTACTCTCTGTATTTACTCCAGATGTAATCTCAAATGTAAGTATGTATCAAGCAAATATTCCTTCAAAATATGGAGGAAGAATTTCTTCTGTAATGGATATTAAAGTTAAAAACCCTTATGTGAATAAACTAAAAATTAGTGGAGGCATAGGCTTATTGTCAAGCAGAATAAATTTAACCACCCCATTAATAAAGGACAAATTATTTCTATTAGCAGGAGCTAGAGCTGGCTTTACAGATATTCTTTTCCCAATCTTTGTTAAAAGATTAGAGAATACAAAAGCAAATTTTTCAGACGGAACAGTAAAACTACTTTATCTTTTAAATGAAGACAATCAGTTATCTTATACTTATTTCAAATCTAATGATTTTTATCAGTTGGATTTAATTTCCACCATAGAAAATATTAATGCAAAATCAAATCAATACGATTTTGGAACGTCAAATCACACACTAAGTTGGATATATAATTTTAAAAACAATACTAGCTTGAAGTCATCAATTATTCATAGTATTTACACACCGATGAATCTATTTCCTGAAAATGATTCGGATAATGTAATTACCTTTAAGTCTAATGTTAAATATATAAGTGCCCAGACTGAGTTTGTGGACATTAGAAATGAAAAGCTAGATTACTCTATAGGACTTCAGACAAAAAATTACATTATTGAACCAGGCTCATTATTTCCTGGTAAAGGAAATTCTATTACACCAATTACCTTAAACCAAGAGGTTAGTATAGATTTTTCAACTTATTTTAATTTAAATTGGAATCCTCAGCCAAATTTATCTATTTCTGCAGGTTTAAGACATACAATTTTTAATTTTTTAGGCCCCTATGATTTAGCTCAATATAACGATAGTGGTTATCAAACAAGTATTACTTCTTTTGATAAGAATAAGTCTGTAATCTCATACAATAATCTTGAACCTAGACTAGGAGCTAGTATTAAAATTGGAGAAAACAGTTCTCTAAAGGCAAGTTATGCAAGAATAAATCAATATATTCAAAACATATATAACACATCAACACCCTTACCAACCTCAAGATGGAAAACTTCAGATTTTTACATAAAACCTCAATTAAGTGATACTTTTGGCTTTGGTTTTTTTCAAAATTTCAACTCATTAGGCCTTGAGTTTTCTGCAGAAAGTTATTATAGAAGTACAAATAATACGCTCACATACAAACCAGGTGCAGATTTTTTTCTTGCAGAGTTTATAGAAAGAGAATTAATTCAAGGAAAGGGACGTAATTATGGACTTGAAATAACTCTAAAAAAACCATCTGGAAAACTCAGTGGATTTATAAATTATACATGGGCTAGAAGTTTGTTAAAAACAGATGAACAACAAACAAAAAACAAAATTAATAGTAACAAGTGGTATCCTTCAGAATTTGATAGACCTCATACTTTTAATGCCACACTTTCTTATGAAAGTGATCTTTATAATGAGTATAGTTTCAACTTCACGGCACAGTCTGGAAGACCATACACTATTGCAAATGGTGTTTTTGAATTAGGGGATTTGAAGGTTCCAATATATTTAGAGAGAAATAATGCCATTTTTCCTACTTATCATCGATTAGATTTTTCGTGGAAAATATCATATAGTAAAGTTAAAAATACACGCTTAAAAGGAGATTGGATCTTCACAATCTATAATTTATATGGAAGAAAAAACCCATTCAACATCTATTATGCTCCAAGAGATGGAACTTCAGACAATGGATTACTTTTTGGAAGCAGTCCTTTCGGGGCTTATGATTTATCAATAATAAACAGCGCTATTATATCATTGACTTATAATTTTGTTTTTAATTAAAACCAACTCAAAAGGATTAACTTATGTGTTTTTCGTCATTTTTATAATGTTGGGTAACGTTTTGTGTATGGTGTGTATACCTCAGGATATACACTATACACCTTGTTAGCATCTTTTATTTTATCCAATCCAAGGCATATAGCAGCGCATCTTCTGTAGTCTGAATATCTGGATAAACAGGTTCAAAAAGATTAGGGTTTCCATTCGCACCAATGTCATAGGCTGAACTTACGAAAATGGAATTACCAGAATTTGGAAGTGTAAACTCTAATAGTTCGCCAAAGTCATTGGTGTACTCCCCTGTTGCTAATCCAATCAAAGTACTTAGGTTATATGTTTTTACCGCATCGGCTAAAAAATTAGCACTTGAGAATGTATTGGGTCCAATCAAAAAACACGTTTTTTGGTTAAAATAGTTTTTTGGTTTTTGAGGTTTTATTAGCTCCTCTTGTACATTTTCAATGATTGATTGGTTCTCTGATTCCACGTACTCTTTCATGAAGTCTTGGCCCAGATTTTTTTCATATAAAGGGTTCGCTTGATAAGCTGCTTTGGCTTCTTCACTCACTTTCCAAAACCTGCCACTTGATTGCCGATAAGAGGTTTCGGTAATGTAAGCCAGCAATAAGTCATTTAATCCGGAATCACCTCCTCCATTTTCTCTAATATCGATAATCAGTTTAGTAATGTTTTTATCTTCAATTTCCTTAAATGTTTGTTTTAAGAACTTTTTAAAACCCGAATAATCTTGACAACTATTATAGGAAATAAGACCAACATCTTTTTTTATGATTTGGAACGTATAGTTTTCTTTCCGTTGTTTTCCATTCAGAAATTCCTGCAACCCCTCAAAATCAATCCCTGGGGTATTAAACGTGCCGTCCACTCCACTTATTTTTATGGAGAAAGGAGTTGAAATTTTTTCAGTATAAAACAAATAGATCGGTAATAACCTTTCGCAAGTGGAATTTTTAAAGGATTCTATCCCGCCTATGTACGACATACATTCTTTATAAATTTCAACCATACTAACTCCATTTATAGATTCTATAACAGCGCCTTTTAGTATTTCTGAGCTAGCCGATCTTATTACTATAAACTGTTGATTGTTGTCTGTTAATTGCCCAGTGAACGGAATATATTGACTTGCTTTTATCTCCGGGATGATAGAGGGATTTTTCCAATCCATAGCGGTGTGACCTCCACTCAATTGTGCGGCTAGTTTCATTCCAGTAGCTACAAACTTTTTCAGCAAAATAGAGTCTGGCTCAAACTCACTTAATAAAGCCTCCTTATTCTTTTTGAATTGTGCATTTTTGATTGAAAAGTATGGGTTGTAATGAACTTCTTCTATCGTATGAATCATATACTCAATATCTGCTATTGCCTTTTCCGTTGATATATAGGGTTGGTTTTGGCTCGATACGGAGTTAACAGTAAAGAATAGAATTAGCATTAAAATAAATGATTTCATATTGTTGATATACTGATTTTCAAAGTGAGCTAATCTAATTGTTGCTAACTCCTTATATGTGACAATGATTTGTTTATTGATAAACTCTTACATAATCAACTTCCATCGTAGCTGAAACAAAATCAGAATCTATGTCGTTGTTTGTAAATTGACCTCCCATTGCAACATTAAGCAGCAAAAAGAAAGGTTTCCAAAATGGCATATCGTAGTTAGTAATAAATGTATGATGCTTAACATCATCAACAAAAAAATCTATCTGTGTAGATGACCATTTTACTTTGTAAACATGAAAGCTGCTAGATTCGTTTTCAATTTTTTGTTCTCCACTCAAATAATAGTGATCACCATTTTCGTTAGCTAAATGAACTGCAGAAGAAACAAATCCAGGCTCCTTATTCCCGTGTTCCATAATATCAATTTCACCACATTGAGGCCAGCCTAATGTGTCAATATCATTTCCTAGCATCCATATTGCAGGCCAAGTTCCTTGTCCTTGAGGTAGTTTTGCTCTAACATGGACTTCACCATAGGTAAAATCAAACAAGTTTTGTGTAGTCATTCTAGCAGAAGTGTATTTTTTGTTTTCATAATCTTCTCTAAGAGCAATAATTTTTAATACACCATCTTCAATAATTGAATTCTTTCTTCTATTGGTATAATACTGATCCTCTTCATTCCACCAGCTCCCATTGTTTGGCGGGATAGTTTCTAAAAACCAGTTTTGAGGAGAAGGCGGACCATCAACTTCAAATTCATCAGACCAAATTAATTTTATTTCACCATCTCCAATTACACTATTATCAGAGGGTATAATAGGTTGTTGACTATTTAAACTCTCATTGTTAGAGCATGAGAAAATTAATACTACTAATACTAAAATTAATTTTTTCATTTACACTTAATGATTTCCTTTATTTTTCAAATATAAAATTTATTGTTTTAATACACGTAAAACTTTTTGAACAACATTTTTTTATAATTAATTTATAAAATATCTAAATATTTAAAGGCTAACAAACTCCATAGATTTTTACCTTATGAATGATAGGCTTGAAGAAGTATAAGAATTTCTACTAAAAATAGGTTTAGCAGAGCCAATGTTAGATGAAAATAAAGAGCCCCTTATTTTGCAAGTTCTTTTGCCATTGCAAATCCAATCTCAGATTTAGATCCAGATATAAAGGCTGTTTTTCCACTGAATTTTAAGTCCATAAGTTATTAGCTTTTACCTAATTTAATCAATAATTGCACAACATTGATAAACATGTAAAAATAATCATATTTTAGATCTATTATTGTGAAAACAAATATGAAAAAACAGCTCGAAACGATATTGTCTAATAGCGATAATTCGTTTAGTTTAATGTATAATCCAAGGTTAAATTATACAATTCGAATTTTCAGCCTATTTGTTTTAATAACACTGAAAGTTCATTCTCAAAAAATAAATGAAAGCTATAGAATTCATCCAACAAAAACAGATCAAATAATCAATATTGATGGTGTTTTAGAAGAGAAAATATGGAATAATGCTGAGGTAGCAAATAATTTTTTCATGATCCTTCCAACAGACGGAAAACAAGCAAGTCAAGAGTCTGAAGTTAAAATACTTTATGATGAAAATAATATTTATTTTGGAGTTGTTTTTTTTAATAACAGTGTGCAAGGAGATTATACGGTAGAATCTTTAAAAAGAGATTTTTCTTTTGGAAAAAATGACAACCTACTAATTTCAATAGATCCTTTTAATAATTTAACAACGGGTTTTTCATTTGGCTTAAATGCATACGGAGCACAATGGGACGGAACAATGTATAATGGTGGTAAAGTAGACTTAAATTGGGATTCTAAATGGGTGTCAGAGATATCTTTTGATAAAGATAAATGGACCTGTGAAATTTCAATACCATTAAAATCAATTCGATATAAAGAAGGAGTTAAAGAGTGGGGAATAAATTTTGGAAGACTAGACCTTAAGGCAGGTGAAAAGTCAAGCTGGGCTCCAGTTCCAAGACAATTTCCATCAGTTTCCCTAGCGCATACTGGAGTGTTAGTTTGGGATTCTTCTCCTCCAAAACAGGGGCGAAATATCTCAATAATACCCTACTCACTTTCAAATATTTCAAAAACTAACGACTATAAAACAAAAAGTAACAAGATAGGGGGAGATATAAAGGTTAGTGTTTCAAGTGCTTTAAATTTAGATTTTACTATTAACCCAAATTTTTCACAAGCAGAGGTAGATCAACAAGTAACAAACCTGGATAGGTTTGAACTTTTTTATCCTGAGAGAAGACAGTTTTTTTTAGAAAATGCTGACTTATTCGCCAATTTTGGTTACAAAACTTTGAGACCTTTTTTCTCTAGAAGAATTGGATTAGGTGTTCCCATAAATGCAGGTCTTAGATTAAGTGGAAATATTAATGAAAAATGGAGAATAGGTTTAATGGATATTCAAACTCAAAACATTGACAGGATTGGTTTGCCGAAACAAAACTTTGGAGTTTTTACAATTCAAAAAAGAGTTTTTGAAAGGTCTAGTATCGGTCTAATTTTAATAAATAAAGAATCTTTTTTTGATGAAAAAAATAAAATTATTTCTGATTCAAATTATACAAAATATAATAGAAATATTGGAGTAGAATACAACTATGGGTCAGCAAATAATTTATGGAATGGAAAAGCATTTTTTTTAAACACCTATAGTAGTAACCAAATTAAAAATGATCATTCTTTTGCTTCTCATTTAGAATATAATTCAACCAATTGGAAAGCAAGAATTCAACAAGAATACGTAGGTGAGAATTTTAATGCAGAAGTGGGCTATGTTCCTCGAAAGGGATATTATAAATTCAACTCTTCTTTAGGTTATTTATTTTATAAAAATGATTCTAATATTGTTTCCTATGGTCCTAATTTTTCAAGAACATATTTTTTTGACCAATCATATAATAGAACTGATCTTTTAGATCAATTTTCATATGTGATTAATTTTGCTAACAGGAGTAAGCTAAATGTTGTTTTTATCAAAAACTATATTAATTTATTACAAGATTTTGATCCATTAAGATCTAATGTTGGTTCTCTGATTAAAGGCTCTGAACATGAATGGACATCTTTTGGCTTTGAATTTACATCTAAACCTCAAAATAATTTTACATATAAAATTAATGGCTTGATTGGAGGATATTATCAAGAAGGGAAACGAAGAAGTTTATCAGCTGAATTAGGGTATCGATTTCAGCCATACTTTAGTATAAATTCAATTATAAACTACAATTCTATAAATCTTGAAAGTCCTTGGAATAAATCTGATTTTTGGCTTATTGGATCTAAATTAGATATAACATTAACCAATAAATTGTTTTTTTCAAGCCTATACCAATACAATAAACAGTTTGATTTATGGAATTTTAATTCAAGATTTCAATGGAGATACAAACCTGCATCAGACTTGTTTTTAGTTTTCAATAGTAATGAAGTTATGATTCCAGAAGAAATAAAATCCTGGAGTATTAATCTTAAGTTAAACTATTGGCTAAATCTTAACTAAGACATAATCCAATGAAAAGCAATATCTTTATATAAGTACAAACCGACTGATAATTATATATTAAAATTTTGTCAATTGTATTTCCAAGCTAGTCTTTTGGGCTTCGACCCATTCCATCAGGAATACCTTTATAATACCTAAATTGCTCTACTGGTATATCATTTATAAATCTTATTCTTTCCCTCAGTCTTTTATTTACTCTATCTTTTTCTCCTTCCGGATAGTTATTAATATCTGACCCTAAATACTTATTCCATCCACTCGACCATTGACTCAAATATTTTGATCCTGATAGTATTTTTTTTTCAACATATTTTTGAATATTTACACTGGTGTTTGTGTCACTAATATTACCTCCGTAAAAAAGAAATTCTGGGACAGCATATGCTTCCAATTTATTGTGAATTATGTCACCTTCATACATCAGGTGCCATTCTGCTGCCCTAACAGCATCAGCAGTTAAATATGCGGCAGCTCTATGATCACTTTTGTGCCAAACCTGATAATTATAGCCGGGATCAAACGACATTAAAACATCAGGTTTTATCTTTCTAATATGGTGAACTATTTTTCCAATAATCTCCTCCCTATCTGCAAACTCTAGTCGACCATCATCATAACCTAAATTAATATATTTATTTTCCGAAAGACCAAGAACCTTCATCGCGTTTATCTGTTCTTGTCTTCTTATTTTTGATAAATCATTTTTACTGATACTTAAATCTTTTGTTCCAACATTTCCAGTTGTAAGTGTTAGTATATAAATATTGTTTTGATGATCATTTAAGAGAGCTAATGTTGCATGAGACATATAATCATCATCGGGATGAGCTCCAATAAGAAGTATGGTTTTTTCTTGCCATTTATTTATTGGTATATAAGGTTGTGAAAAGCTTAATTTACAAGCAATAAAAATAAATATGATAATTATTTTTCTAATTAATTTCTTCATAAGAATTTTTATATACAATGTATTGTTTAATTAACGTATAACCAAGGAATTTAAATTATCTAATCTTACCTTTTATTAGATGTTATTAGAAAGTAGATTGATTTTTTATCTTTGAAAAAATAACTAAAAATGATATGATAGTAATAATGGGTGTTAGTGGAGCTGGAAAAACAAGCCTTGGAAAACAGCTTTCGCAACAAACAACATGGCCTTTTTATGATGCAGATGATTTTCATTCGAAATCAAACAAAGACAAAATGAAGTTGGGACTTGGTTTAGAGGATTCCGATCGAAAACCATGGCTCTTCCTTTTGGCTGAAAAAATTAAAGAATGGTCCAAAAAAGGCCAAGCTATTTTAGCTTGCTCAGCGCTAAAAGAAAATTATCGAAGTATTCTCTCAGATCAAAATAGCGGGATTACCTGGGTGGTGCTGAATGGTTCATTTGAATTGATTCAAGCACGTCTAAAAAATCGTGAAAATCATTTTTTTGATCCCCAATTACTTCGCTCACAGTTTAGTACCCTAGAACTTCCCTCTTATGGAATTTTCCTTAACGTTGACAAGCCTTTACCAGAGTTGAGTGCGTCTCTTTTAGAAAAGATAAACCCTTCAAATCCTCCAACTATTGGAGTTGTTGGAATGGGGGTAATGGGGCAAGGAATTGCATTAAATTGCGCTGAAAATAATTTTTATACGGCCGTCTATAACCGATTAGCTCCTGGAGAAGAAAGGGTTATAGATGTTTTTATTTCAAACAATTCTCAATTTAAAAACGTATTGGGTTTCACCGAATTAAGCCATTTCATTGATGCCCTTGAACGGCCACGTAAAATCTGGTTAATGATCAAAAGCGGTTCTGCTGTTGACAAACTGATTGATGAACTATTACCGTTACTTAACGAAGGTGATGTTATTGTTGATGGTGGTAATTCGCATTATTTAGATACTCAAAGAAGAGTCCAAGTACTAGAAAAAAGAAAGATTGTTTTTGCTGGTTGTGGGGTTTCTGGAGGAGCCCTTGGAGCTCGTTATGGCGCTTCGCTTATGTTTGGAGGAAGTCCCAGAGCCTATGGCCTGTTAAGGCCTATTTTAAACCTTATCGCCGCTAAAGATGCCTTGGGGAATCCCTGTCATGCTTATTTGGGTTCCGAAGGAGCTGGACATTTTGTAAAGATGGTACATAACGGTATTGAATATGCCGAAATGCAACTCCTAGCAGAAACCTTTGCGGTATTGTCTCGTCAAATGAATCACACAGAAATAGCTTCTGTTTTTAACGAATGGAACACGGGTTCGGAGGCGAGTTATCTATTAGAAATTACCGCTAAAATTCTTCAGAAAAAAGAAGGCAATTACTTCTTAATTGATTTAATTCTAGATCAGTCGAGTAGCAAAGGAACAGGTATGTGGTCAAGTTCTGCTGCCTTAGAGCTGGGAGAAGTTAATACGATGATGTCTTCCGCTGTTTTTTCCCGCTACCTTTCATTGATGAAAGCACAACGAACTTTGTTGTCTCAGAGCAACCCCCGAATCTTTAAGTCCAACACCCTTGATCTATCTGTGCTTAAAAAAGCATATGGATTTGCCCGAAAAATCAATCATATACAAGGATTTAACCTAATTGAACACGCGGCTAAAACCTACGGATGGGAGTATAAGCCTGCAGAAATTGCACGTGTTTGGACGCAAGGGTGTATCATCCGGTCTAATTTAATGGAGCGTCTTATAAAGGTTTTTTCAAAAGAAAAAAAGTTGCTTCAAAACACGAACTTCATTGGTTTAATCAGTAATGCCGAGTCTGATGCTGCCGTTTTAATTCATCATGCTGTAGATCAAAAAATTGCTTTAGATTGTTATTCAAGTGCTTATAATTATTGGATTGCGCTATGTACAGAAACACTGCCAGCAAATCTCATCCAGGCACAACGTGATTTCTTTGGCGCTCATAGCTACCAAAGAGTTGACAAGCCTTTAGATCAATATTTTCACACTCAATGGCAACAATATGATTGATTATTCCTTTCTTTTTTCAGTTCTTATTGGAGTTCTTTCCATGAGATTAATTGGATATTGTTTTTCTCAATTTTGGATTTAATTTCTTGACTCGTGAATATTTCAAAATCTATTTGCCTCCATTCAGAGCCAAAATTAGGATGGTTAATGGTTATAGCTTTCATTTCAGGATCATTAAAAGCAGGGTGAATTAAAATAATATTTAATCCGCTTTTTATATTTTCAATAAAGTCTAAATAATAATCTTTTAATCTATTATTTGAGAAGTGTTTGTAATTAGCGATGCAGATATTATCAAACACAAAATCATTTTTATTAATATTTTCTTTTGCATTTAATCCAACCATTTCTAATAATTCATTATTAATAAGGATAGGGATATTATAAACTTTTTCTAATTCTTTATAAAGGTTAAAACACTCTTTATTTATTCCAACACTGTACATATGAGAATCAATATGCGTAGGATTTAAACCGTAATCAAAAGCTTTTTGAACTTGTGCATTTAATTCTTTTTTTATTTCTTTTATATCAGCGAATGTTTTAAGTTCATTTCTAGTTTTATAGAAATCTCCATCTTCATTGACTAAGCTTTTTACACTTTCAACAGGCGAAACTGGCCCAAACTTATAATTCTCCCACTCACAAGTAAGAGTAAGATGAATGCCATAATCATATTGAGGATTTGATTTTGCAAAATCACCTATTTCTTCAAAACAAGGACATGGAGTCATAATACTATATGAATTAACTAATCCATTTCTTAGACTTTCAATAATAGCCCTATTTTGAGAGTGAGATAATCCTGCATCATCAGCATGAATAATTAGAAGTTTTGGCTCTTGAGCTCCAAATGACATTATATTTATAATTTTTTTGAGCTGCCAGATAAAGGGATTAACCGGGCTTTTAGATTTGGATCTTTCATATCCTTGTCTAGAGGAAACATAGGTCGTTTAATGTTTTTATAACCCAAACGAATCAAATCTTGATCAACTCCACCAGGAGTTAAAGCCATAACCCAGTCTTTTTGAATTTCATAGAGTTCTGGAACTAAATACCCAATTTTTACGACTACTATATCAGCTTTTTTTAAAATTAAATTTAAGTCACTAAAATCCTTTTCTTTATGATAGGGTTTTCTTTTGTTTGTTACTATAACATTTATACTTCCAACTTGAACAACAACTTCTGTTTCAGCATAAAGATCTCCTATTTTTATTTTATTTATAATTCCTTTTAATAAAATTGGAGGGGAATATCTATTATCAACTTGAGCTCCAACATAAGCTTCGATTTCCTTTCCTTCTCCAATTTTTAATGCTTTTTCTATAAGTTCAGGTCCTGGTATGGAAGCATATATTAATGAAGGTCCATCGATAGATTTAAATTCTTCTTTTTCTAAAAGTTTTTTTAGAGTCCAAGTAACATCTCCAGCCCCTCCAGCAGTTGGGTTATCTCCCATATCACTTATGAAAAAAGGAGTTTTATCACTATTAAGTGCCAGTTTAAGGCTTTCTTTTAGAGTAGTGGTAGGTGCAACAAAATCAAATTCATTTCTGTATTCCCAAAAACTATTTGCTAATTTCTCAGCAGAGGATTTCACGTTTTTTTCATTATCTCCAGTTACAACAACAACAGCGTGATTCCTTGGTTCATCAGCCCAAGCATATCCAATCCAAATCGCTGCATCTAAGACTCCTTTAATTTTTGAAGTTGGCTCAACTTGTGAATAAAGCTTTTTCCCGGGGTTGATTCTAGTACTAGTTTGTTCTCCTGGGAGTAGGATTGGAACTGGTATCCATGCTTTAAACAAAGGCTTTCCTTTTCCATTTTCAATTCTTGTCAATAAATTCTCTAATGCTCTTTGTTTGGACTCTATGGCGTCTTCATGTGGAGCCATTCTGTAGCAGGTAATTAAATCTGACTCTTCAGCAAGTCTCTCAGATACATTTCCATGTAAGTCCATTGAAGTTGAAATAACAGTATCATAACCAACAACTTCTCGTATTCTTTTTATGTAATCTCCTTCAGCATCATTTAGCCCTTGAACACTCATAGCACCATGTAAATCTAAAAATAATCCATCATAGGGAAGGTTCTGTTTAAGAAGGTTTAAGGTTTGATTTACTAATGATTCGTATGCTTCTTTAGTTACTATACCTCCAGGCAAGGACTTACCAACCAAAGTAGGGAACCAATCTGCTCTTTTTCTATTATTAGAATCTGAAGATAAAAATGGATAGCGCTCAAAAATTTCATTACCAATTTTTGGATGAAAAGCATCTTCAAGGGTTACAGCAGGAGAAAAAGTGCTAGATTCAATACCAAGACCAGCTATAGCAATTTTTGGGATAGTTGGAACAGAATCTTTCTTTAATTCAGTTAAGAATAAAATTATAATTATTAAGGAAAATAAAATTAAGGTTATTTTTTGAAAATTTTTTTTCATAACTAAATCAATTTTACCATAATATAAATATTTTTAATCATTAAATTTTACTTATCAGATTAACTCCAGGTATTTAGCAAGAAATTAATAAAATTTTTATGAAATATTTTATCAATATCTAACTCTGAATAACCTCTATTTTTTAGAATAGGTTTTATTTTTTGGAGATCAGCAATTGTATTTAGATCAAATGGACATTGCTCCTTTCCAAAAGCCCCATCTAGATCTGATCCAATACCTACATAGTCACAATTTCCTGATAATTGGCAAATATGATCAATATGATCTACTATTTTTTCTAATGAAAGATTTCTTTCTTTAGGAGTTGAAACTCCTCTTTTCCATTCTGGAATAATCATCCATGCATCTAGACAAACTCCTATGACTGCTTTTCTTTTAATTAACTCCTTAAGTTGTTTATCATTAAACTGTCTTTCATTTGGAACAAGGCTTCTACAATTGTTATGGCTTGCCCAGACAGGTCCTGAGAATCTTTCCATTGTTTCCCAGAAGCTTATATCACACAAGTGTGTTGCGTCAAGAATTAAATTAAGCTTTTCGATTTCATTTAACAATTCCCTTCCTCTAACACCAATACTTCCTGATGAGTCAGTTCCATATGCATAAGTTCCAGGGCCATAATGAGCAGGACCGATCGCACGCAAACCATCTTCATATGATTTATTAAGATGTTCCATTGATATAATCGAATCTGCGCCTTCTAAAGACAAGATATATCCAATAGGCTTTTTCGAATTATTATCCCAATTTATTATATGATTCTCAAGATCTTCTTTAGACTTTACTTGTATCATTTCCTCAAGACTTTCCATAGCCCTATACCAAGCTAATTGACCTTGAGTTTGAGCCCAAGCCTGCTCAGGAGAATTCCAGCCTGGTAAATTATTTTTAGGCTTTACATATCTGGCAATTTGTGTTGCAACACATAAACCTATATTACCATTTCTCATTGCTTCTAAAGAAACAGTTCCTTTTCCACGGTCAGGTTTATCAGTGAGAAACTGCTCTTTATCTCGTATTTCATTAACTGAAAGAATAAGATTTCTATTCCATTCAAGAGCATTCATAGCTAGGTCTAAATGTGCATCAAAAATTAAAGACATTATTTAAATTGTAAGTTCTTGATTTTACTTGCCAAATTGAAGAGACTCTTTCTTTTTCAATGGTTTGAACATACTCATATTTTGCGACTGTAGGACATATATGATATGGAGTTGCATAAACAATATCACCTACTTCATATTCATTTGCTGCAGATGTTTCCACAATTAGATGTTCCTCGCTTTGACTTATGTGTTTTGCCTTTTCAAGTCCATGAATTATAACTCTAGGTAATGGCATTTCAGATGCAACAGATTTGTGTCCTAAATCAAAGCAAAGAAGATTTTCTTGTGGCTTACTAATTACTCTTGAAACGACAAGGGCTCCTATTTCAAAATTCATTTCAGGAAAGAGACTTTCATAACCTGCGTCCCATAAAAGAGTGGTTCCAGGGCTCAAAAAATTGCCTTTTCTTTTTGAATGTATATTAAAAGTTGGAGAGCCTCCGGTTATTATATTGGGAACTTGAACTCCTTCTTTTTCTATTTCATTTTTTATATCATCAACAAATGAATATGCTTTATCACACTCTTCTTTTCTTTTTTTATAATTGTTATGTCTGATGTGACCGTCGTAAACGTGTAACCCTTTAAAAATTAAATTTTTATTTTTAAAAATAGTTTTGATTAATTCAGTACCTGAATCTTTTGAAAACACACCAGTTCTATTCATTCCGTTATTAATATCTAACCAGAGTGCTAATTTAATATTTGTTTCTTGAGCTATTTGAGTCATTAATTTTAACGTATTTTGATTGTCCACAATAGTAGAAAATTCAATTTTTGGAAAAGAACTTTGTAATTCAATCAAAAGCTTCAAATTCTGTATTGAGGGTTGAATAGCAAGTAAAATATTTTCAACTTCACAGCTAGCAAGCATATTAGCCTCACAAATCGTAGCACATTTAAATTTTTTTATACCAAACTGTTTTTGAAGATTGACTACTTCTTCTAGTTTATGTGTTTTCACATGTGGCCAAAGTCTACTTTCAGAACCAGCAATTGAAACCATATTTTTAATATTCCTATTAATTATTTCTGGGAAAATTATTAGGCCTGGACTTATCAGTTTTTCAGAATCAATAACGTTAAACCAATCCTTTTGATATATACCTTTTTTCATATGCCTAAGAATGTAATTCGAAAATTGCTTCTATTTCTACAGGAATATTTCCTGGGAGAATATTGCCTACAGCACTTCTCGCTCCTACACCAAGGTCTTCTCCGAAAACATCTCTCATTAGCTCACTAAATCCGTTAATCACAAATGGATGTTCCTCGAACTCTAAAGTGCAGTTTACCATCCCTAAAACTTTAACTATTTTTTTAATTCTATCTATATCTTTAAAATGTTCTTTAATTGTGGCTAACATGGTTAAGCCAACCTGTCTCGCTACAATTTTTGCTTCAGAGGATGAAAGATCTTTGCCAACCTTACCTTTCATTAGGGTTCCATCTTCTTTTAATGGACCCTGGCCTGAAACAAACAATAAGTTTCCAGAAATAATAATAGGTTTATATAGTCCTGCAGGTTTAGGAGGTGATGGTAGAATTAATTGAAGTATTTCTATTCTTTGGGAGGGAAGTGTAATCATGTTTTTTAAATAAATAAATCTAATACTAATACTCCAATAAGACCTATAATACCTATAGAAGTTTCCATGACAGTCCAAGTTGCAAGCGTATCTTTTACAGAAACATTAAAATACTCTTTAAATAACCAGAACCCTCCGTCATTAACATGAGAAAGCATAAGACTTCCAGAACCAATTGCTAGAACCATTAATTCTGGATTTACATTAGTATTTGTAATTACAGGAACTAATATCCCTGCAGTCGTTAGTCCTGCAACAGTAGCTGACCCAACACAAACTCTTATTAAAGTGGCAATAGCCCATCCTAGCAAAAGTGGAGACAAGCTTGAGGTTTTTAATAAACTCCCGATGTAAACACTGACGCCGCTATCAATCAAAACTTCTTTTAAAGCTCCAGATCCAGCTATAATTAATAAAACCATAGTAACTCCCTTAATTGAGTCAGAGCATTTTTTCATAATTTCATCCATACTCCTTCCTTTAAAAATACCAAGAGTATAAATAGAAAACATTAATGAAATCAATAAAGCAATAGAAGGATTTCCGAAAAACTCTATATAAGTAAAGAAGTTGCTTTTCTCAGAAATAAAAGCTGTTAAGATCGTTGAAATACTTATTAAAAAAACAGGAAATAAAGCTGAGAAAATACTGATGAAAAAACTTGGTAATTTTTTTTTATCAAAAACTTCAGGAGGAGCAAAAGATTTTAAAGGTTTAGCATCAACCTTTTTTATAACTCTAGATAATATTGGCCCCGAAATGACAATAGCCGGAATGGCAATTATAATCCCGTAAATTAATGTTTTGCCAATACTTGCGTTAAAAAGAATTGCAACAGCAGTTGGTCCAGGGTGAGGAGGTAAATATCCGTGGGCAACCGATAATGAAGCCAATAAAGGGAGTCCCACATACATTAAAGGAAGTCGAGAAGAAGAAGCGATGGTAAAAACAAGGGGAACTAAAATAACAAACCCTACTTCGTAAAACATAGTAAGACCGATAATGAAGCCAGAAAGCATGACGGCTAATTGTATGTTGTTTATTCCAAAGAAATCTATTAGCTTGAATGATATTTGCTGGGCTGCTCCGCTGTCTGCAATTATTTTTCCAAACATAGCTCCAAGTCCTAAAATCATAACTAACGATCCAAGTGTATTTCCAAACCCATCCTCAATCGATTCAATGACTTGATTGATTGGCATTCCATTAGCTATTCCAATCACTAAAGAAACTAAAATGAAAGAAATAAATGCATTTAATCTTCCGAAAACTATTAGAGTAAAGAGCAACAAAATTCCACAAACGACAATAAAAAGGGGCATAAATATTATGTTTTATGTTTAAGTTTCAATATAAATTTAAATTTAATAAAATTAAGTTCAAAAGCTAGTTAGACTTCAAGTCTTTAAATCAAATGATTATATTTACTAGGCCTATAACAATATAGCTTTGGTTATTAAACCTTGTTTAGATGAAAAAATTGATTGCATCCTACGGAGAGATACTTTTAAGAATAAGTCCTCAAAATCATTATGATTTAATTGAACAAACTAATTTATTCAGAACTTTTTTTGGCGGATCAGAGGTAAATGTATCTTGTAGTTTATCTCTTTTAGGGCATTCAACAAAAATTATTTCAGTTTTACCAAATAATCAACTAGGTATTGCTGCAAAAAAGAACATGCAACAATTTGGCGTTAATACAAGTAATATTTTCTTTGAAAATGGGAGAATGGGTACGTATTACTTTCAACATGGTGTTTCAAACAGAGGTGCCGAAGTAATTTATGATAGAAAAAACTCATGCTTTTCAAATAAATTAATTACAGAAGATGAATGGGTTGATGTTTTAAAACACTCTAGTCATCTAATTTTATCAGGAATAACTCCTGCACTTTCAGAATTTTGTATGACTAACATATTAAATTCAATTAAGATTGCTAAAAAATTAAAAATTAAAATAGTTTTTGATTTTAATTATAGAAGAACTTTATGGACAAAAGATCAGGCATCGAAATTCATTAATAAAATAATACAGGATGTTGATATTGTTTTTGGTAATTTGGGTGTTATGGTTGATTTGTACGATTTTAAAACAAATTCAATTAAAGATTATATTCAACTAGAGAAGGCAACTTTATCTGCATCGAAAGCTCTGTCTGATCTTGGAAATTTTGAGCAAATAGGAATGACGATAAGGAATCAAATTAATGCAAATGAAAATGTTCTTGGAGGACTCATTAAAACTTCTGATGGTGTTTTCTTAAGTAAGCCCATCAAAACAAGAATCATAGATAGAATTGGAGGGGGAGATGCTTTTGTTGCTGGAGCCTTACATGGTATAATAAATCAATGGAAAGGTAATAAAATTATAAATTTTGCAGCAAATGCATATTCAATTACACAAACTTTTTTAGGAGATATTAATATTATGAAAGAGAATGAAATTTTTAAAATTTCTTCACATGAAAACCAAGGTCATCTTACTAGATAATTTTTTATGAGTACCGAAATAGTAAAAAAAATAAAAAAAGCAGCGGTAATTCCTGTTATTGAAATTGATTCGGTTGAAGATGCAATTCCTTTAGCTAACGCATTATTAGAAGGAGGTATTAATATAGTTGAAATAACACTTCGTTCGTCTAAGGCAATCAAATGTGCAGAGGAAATTATAAAAAATGTTAAAAGTATTAGCGTTGGTGTTGGAACTCTTATAAGTGCTGATCAAGTGACTTCTGCAATTGATATTGGAGTTGATTTTGCTTTTTCACCTGGCTGTAATCCTAAAATAATTAATTTAAGTATAAAAGAAAATCTATTATTTATTCCAGGTATTTCAACACCAACAGAAATAGAAATTGCTTATGATAATGGCTGTAATATTTTAAAATATTTTCATTCCGAAAGCAATGGAGGCTTAACTTATTTAAAAAATATTTATAAACCATATAATCATTTAAATTTAAAATTTATACCCACCGGAGGAGTTAACTTATCTAATTGTTTAAATTACATTAACAATGATTTTGTATTAGCTATTGGAAGTAGTTGGATAGCGCCAAAAGAATTAATTAAATCTAAAAATTGGAATTTAATAACTTCAAATGCAAGAAGTTTTTTAAAAAAAATCAAAAATCAATTTCACTAACCATCTCTCCACCTACATCTTCAGTTTCAAGAAATAAAGCGCCATTTTCTGCCCAAAAGAAACAAGTGGAACAAACAGTAAAAGGAGAAGTAGCTTTTTCATTATTCTTAAATGTAAGAAAATTAAAAATACCTGAACTTACTGAAGAAGATATGCATTTAGTTGCCCATAATTATGGGTTTGTATTTATTCCCCACTGTTTATCAAAATCCTCATCATTGCTTGAGCAGACTCTTTGCCAATTAATTTAATCCGATCTCTTGGAGTATCATCGCCTATTTCATAGGTGACACCTACGGCTTTATGTGCATAAAGAAACCAGCCTTTGGAAGTGGGTTGTCTACTATTACTTGGCTTTTCATTTACTTTATATTCAGGGATTCTTTCTTCTAAAGAAGAAAACCATTTAGGTAAAAATTCTGGTAATGCAGTTAACTTTCTTTCTATATTAGTATAGAAAACATCATAGTATGTAGAGTGAAAATCAAGTCCCAATAAAAGTTTTGAATTATTTTTATTAAGGACCTTTGTAATGTAATCAACTGTAGTTTTTATTTCAGATTGATGATAAAAAGACCAATCTCTATTTGTATCTACACCCCCAGCATTATGTCTCCAATGACCAAGATCAACTCCATCTGGATTCATAAGTGGAAAAGCTAAAATTCTATAGTTATCCAAAAAACTTGATGATAATTCATTTTCTTTAAGTATGGTTTCCAAAAATGCTTTAAAAGCAAAATACCCTGTTACCTCTGGAGGATGTTGACGAGTTAATAAAACAATAACTGGTTTATTCTTTGGCAAACCTTTATAAATATCTAAAACTTTAAAAGGTCGATTTAATTTAGTTTTACCTATTTTTTTAAATCTCACATAGTTTTCTTTACCCTTAACTAAATCATTTACCCAATTATATATAATACTACTGGTGTGCAATTCTTGTCCAGAAATAATTTTAGGTGTTTCATTTATCGTAAGAATTAATGAGCTAATATTTTGATCAAATTTGAAATTTAAAGAATCGACTATTTTCCAGTTACCATTAGATTTGATTTTAGGAATATAACGATGTTTGTATCCCTCAGGGTATTTAAACCTCAATAAAACTTTTTTAGATGAGGAGCTCCAAATCTTAAAGGCATAAAAAGGACTAGGATTAATTGGCTTATTCTCTGGCAGAATTGATAAAACATAGGTGCTGTCATTTAACTGATTAATATTATTTAAACGAGCACCTTCAAAATCATTTGAAAAATATACTCCTGATTCATCAAATGAGAAGATTCTCTTTTTCTGAAAACTAATTGATCTAGTTTTTGTATCAACATATTCCTTAAAAACAACTTTAGGCGCTGAAATACAACCAATTAATAAACAAAAAATTATATAATATTTTAATTGATTTATTGATTTCATCATTGATTAGTTTTATTTACAAATTATGAACTTTCATTAAACATATAAGACATATCAGTTACACTTGGCAAATCAATCAGTCGTATGCGTTGGGAAGAGCTAATTGGTATACATCTAAAATGTATAAAAATTAACTCCGAATACCCTATAAACATTGATTATTCCCATTGTGCTTTTTCTTTTATTGATCTTGTGATTGTATATAATATTATAAGGGCAATTGCTATATGGAAATATCCATATAAGTCTGGCACACCAAGATCTAATGACAAAATCATATAAGCCTGAAAAGCATTAGTAAACAAAATAGCAAGACCAATTTTTTTAGCAATTGAAGTTGCGGCTAAATTATCAGACCCATAATTAGGTTTAGTAGGAATGGTTAGAATAGCTTGAGCGATAAAAGCCATTATAATGGGTAAATGAAATAAAGATTGATCATCCGAATAGGCAATTGATTCTCCTATAATTGGCAAAAAACTAAATAAACATATACCTAATAAGAAAGGAGTTCTTTTTAATTTAATTGAGCCATATAATGATAGTAATATAAAAGTTATTCCAGTAACTGTAAATAAAATGTCCGATGGATTATTCATAAATAATATAGTTTTTTAATTGTGTTAGTTATTCATAAATGTAAGAAAAAACAGCAGGCTAAGAAAAAGTTATACCCTTCCTAATAAACTAAGAATTTTTTAGAGTTAGTATTCCATCCACTTTGAGACTTGTAATCAACAAAGAAAATTTTCAAATCACTTTGTGATGCATAATCAACAAAATATATATTTTTATCAGCTTGAGACTGATATTCAATAAAATACCATAAGCCTTCATTTCCTTTTGATTGTGAAGAGTAATCTACCTTAAAAACATTAAGGTCAGCTTGAGATTTATAATCAACTACATAAACTTTTATATCTGCCTGGGAAGAATATTCTACTGAAAATATTTTTTGAGAAACAGCAGCTAAAGGAACAAACAGTAAAAGAAGAAGTAGCTTTTTCATATTCTTAAATGTAAGAAAATTAAAAATACCTGAACTTACTGAAGGGGATATGCCTGTTATTTAACCTTAATTAAGTTGAATTTTATAAACTTTTGAAAAACCAGTTACAAAAAGATTTTCTTCATTTGTATCAAAGGCACAGTTTGTCACTCCTCCACCCAAATCGATAGTTGCCTTTAACTCCCCCTTTGGTGATATAATAAGAATTCCATTGGGTCCAGAAGTGAAAATATTACCAGAAGAATGTACTTTTAAACCATCGAACCCTCCTTCGAATTGTTTACTTAACTCCGTGCCATCAAAAAATAATTCACCTTTATTAGTGGCAACATTGAATCGCATAATTACCGGATTATCAGCATCTGAATTATTAACAAATAAAAATTTTTCATCAAGGGTTAGTGCAATTCCGTTTGGCAAAGTCATTTCATTTGAAATCAAACTTAAGTCTCCAGTAGAACTAAGTTTATAAACCCCACTATAGTCCAATTCCTTGTACTTGTTATTAAAACTTTGACTTGCAATATCAAAAAAACCGTAAGGAGGATCTGTAAAATACACATCTCCATTTTGACTTATAGCTAGATCATTTGGACTATTAAACCTCATCCCCATATAGTTATCTACTAAAGTTGTAAATGAAGGTGTTTTTGTGCCTATATTTTCTATTACGGCTAATCTTCTATCTCCGTGTTGACAAACTACTAATCTTCCATTATCATTAAAAGTAATTCCGTTTGCACCAATTAATCCTTCTTCAAAATTTGGAGCATAAGCAGTATAGCCACTTGGAACTATATACTCTTCAACTCCAGTGTCCTTGTTCCATTTGAAAATTTTATTCTGGGCAACATCAGTAAACAATAAAGATTTTATTTTTTCATCCCATAATGGTCCCTCAGAAACAAACAATGAATCTGCTATGACTTCAATTTCTGCTTCTTGATCAATTATGCTTCTAATAGATTTATCTATGATTTTAATTTTATTATCATCATTTGAATTTTTGCAACTTAAAAAGCAAAAAGAAATTATTATAAGAAATAGTCGGGTGAGTCTCATCTTAATTGATTTATAATTAATATTTCTGAAATATAATAAATATAAGAAATTAAAAATACCTGAACTTACCGAAGAAGAAATGCCTTATTTACATTCGCCCATTGTATAGGTTTCTATGCCCCAAGCACCAGCCATACATTGATTTGAATACGTTTTATTATTACATCCACAAACAGGATTATAATCTTTTGTACAAGCTATTTCTTTTATATTTTCATTTTCCTTACACTCATTTGAATTACTATTTCCATCACCCTTAAAACAAGAAGTTAATGGAACAAATAGTAAAACAAGAAGTAGCTTTTTCATAGTATTAAATATAATAAATTGAAGGTGATTTAAAGTCAAAATATTAAAAAGCAGAAAAACATCAAAAAAGTGTAAAAAACAGCAAAAAATGATCAATAAATTATATACGGTGTTGGGCTTAGTATTTTTTTATTTAGAATTTACATCAGGTCTTTTTCCGAATTGCCACATTA